>JAPPMM010000062.1 GCA_028819075.1 Gammaproteobacteria bacterium | reverse complement strand
GGACTCTATGGACGCCTATGGATGATACTGGACTTTCGGTGTCCGCTCCCATGGCTGAATGGGACTATTGCCGATCGACACGGAGCCGACGGACCGTGAACGCGCGGGGCATGGTTCACCGGGTCTTCGACCGGCTTGCGAACGTCGCCCACGGAGGAACCGCTGTGGAAGCGGAGGCTTCAGGCTGCCCCAAACATCCCGAGACCGACATGGCTGGCGTAGCCCAACGCCACTTGAGCACCGTGCCAACGGCCCATGACCGGAACCATGACTGACGCCGTTCCCGATCCGGGGCGTCAGTGTGATCGTAGGCATGGGCCAACAGGGAGCGGACAACGTATCGTGAAGCTGGCCTGCCCCACAGCGGCCAGGAATACCAGCCATTGTTCCAGCTACCGGAACAGCCCTGGGTGAGAGTTCGCTCGCGAACCGCGAAGACCGGGTGTTGGCTTAGTCCCAGAATGGCAGCGGTCCGGCCCCGTTACGATGCTGGCGACCCCGTGGTCGGAAGGTTCGACGATAGAGACCGACAACGATGTCTCGGTCGGCGCACTCTTGGTGTTCACACACCTTGCCACGGCGGCCGGGAAAGTGGCAGCTGTGTACATGTTCGCCGCGTGTCTGCACCTGTGGTGCTGTCACGCGGTGGCGGCTGTGCGCGAGAGAGACGGCAGTTGGTGGCGGGATTCCCCTAGTGTGTCAGATCACTGCCCAAGAGAGGACCGCGTATCCGCACTCCGGGCAGGAATAAGACTCCCCGAACTCGTGGTCTAGGGCGATCACCAACCGATCGGGTCCCAGCATACACGGCATACAGAACGGCTCGAACGGCGTACCAAAAGGGGGATTTCGGCGGATGGCAAAACCGCCCCTCCCGTCCTCGTCTCGCGGTACAAACTCGTAGTCCTTGGTCACGAGTCTCCGTCATCCATGCATTGTCACCGTATCTGCCATTCCTCGATTTCGCCGAACTTCGAGTAAGAGCGCAGCACCTCTTCGGTGGGCTGGAAACCGCCGCACCAATCATCGGAAGTTGTTTCCGGCCAGACCCCCTGCTGCTTATTCACGAGATCCCGCAACCTAGGTTTATTTGCGAATTGCGGAGGCACCGCCTTGCACTCCCCCCAGTCAAGCGATGGTGGTCCGTAGGGCAAACTGGACTTCTGCCACCATTTACAACCCCCACACCTAGGGGTAATCGTAATCATGCCTACCCCCCGTCCGTAATCAGCAGCAACCCCCGGGTCCGAAGCATCTCGTTCAGCGCGGCCACGTCCTCCGCGATCACCGTCTCCACGGCGGCGAGGTGCGCCTGCAGCTCCTCGTGCAGGATTCCCTTCACCTCCATCTCCTGGTTGGTGGGCGGGAAGTCGGCGTTGGTGAGCGCGTTGGTCAGGTAGCCCAGCTTCGACAGCAGGCGGGCCGCGAAACGGACCACATCCTGCCCCTGTCCGGTAAGGCGCAGATCCACCAGGGTTCCCTGCAGCTCCTCAAGCTTGGTCTCCAACTCGGCGATGGCGTCGGACAGCGCTTCGTCCTCCGCGAAGCGGGCCATGGTCTGCAGTTGGACCCGGAGCGCCTCCACCCGGTGCACGGCCTCGCCCGCGGCCACCACGTCCTCGCGCACGTCGCGCAGGAAGGCGATCTGCTCGGCGATGTCGGCCTCGGTCCCGGCCGAGTGCGGGTCCTTGATGACGGTGAGCGGCTGCTCGTGGGTCGCGCCGTCCACGTTCAGGCGCGCGGTGTACTGTCCAGGGGGCATCAGGATGGAGATCCGGGCACCGCCAGCCGGCCGTCCCTCCTCGCCCACCACGATGTGCTCGGCGTACATCGGGCTGGTGTAGAGCATGATGGGATCGTTGGGCTCGTCCCGGAGATCCCAGTAGATGCGGTTCACGCCCGCGTTGTTGCTGCCCTCCAAGGTGCGCACCACGGCCCCCATGCCGTCCAGGATCTCGACGGTAGGCGTCTCGCCGGCGGGTGCCGCCAGCCAGTAGTTGAGGTAGGCCCCGTACTCGGGATCGACCCCGACCGTGGGATCGTCGTAGGGAACCGAGGGCGGCGTGATGGACCTGAAGCGGTACGCGTCGCGGGGCGCGAACAGGTGTGAACCGGACGCCATCACCTCCGGGGTCAGCTGCTGAAGGGGCGCGAGATCGTCGAAGATCCAGAAGCCGCGCCCGTAGGTGCCCACCACCAGGTCGTTGAAGTGCTCCTGGATGACGATCCCCGACACCGGGGCGGCCGGCAGGTTGTTCTGGAGCGGCTGCCAGTTGTCGCCGTCGTCGAACGACACGTAGATGGCGTTCTCGGTGCCGACGTAGAGGAGGCCCTGCCGCTTCGTGTCCTCGATGATGATCTTCGTGTAACTCAGCATGCTGGGCGGGATGCCGTCGGTGATCTTCTCGAACGACTCGCCGTAGTCGCGCGTCCGGTAGACGTAGGGATCGCGCACGTTCATCTGGTGCCCGTCGATGGCCACGTAGGCCGTGCCCGGGTCGAAGCGGGACGGGGCGATGCTGCGCACGGCGAGCCACTCGGGCAGATCGGGCATGTTTTCGGTCACGTTGGTCCAGGTGGCGCCGTTGTCACGGGTCACGTGCAGAAGGCCGTCGTTGGTGCCCGCCCAGATCAGCCCCTGCTCGATGGGCGACTCGGCGATGCCGAACACCGTGCCCGCGTACTCCACGCCGATGTTGTCGCCGGTGAGGCCGCCCGAGAAGCCCATGCGGCTGCGGTCGTTAAGAGAGAGGTCCGGGCTGATGACCTCCCAGCTCTGGCCGCGGTTGCGAGTGCGGTGCACGTGCTGGCTCCCTACGTAGACCGTCTCGTTGTCGTGCGGGGAGATGTGCACCGGGGCATCCCAGACGAAGCGGTAGCGGACACCCTCCGCCGCGCCCCGGCTCTGTTCCGGCCACACCTCGACGCCCCGCCACTGGCGCCGGTCTTCCTCGTAGCGCACCACGATGCCGCCGACCATGCCCGACCCCGAGGCCGAGGACCAGACGATGTTGGAGTCGACGGGATCCGGGGTGGCGAACCCGCTCTCGCCGCCGCCCACATGGTGCCACATGCCGCGGGGAATGCCGGTGATGCGGCGCTGGCCCTGGATGCGGCTGTTGCTGGGCCCCCGGTAGGTGGGCTCGTCCTGCTTGTTTCCGAGGACGTTGTAGGGGATCTCGTTATCCACGGTCACGTGGTACATCTGCGCGTTGGTGAGACGCTGGCGGAACCAGGTCTTCCCGCGGTTGATGGAGATGGAGAGGCCCTGATCGTGGGCGACGATCATGCGGTCGCCGTTGCCGGGGTCGATCCACATGTCGTGGTGGTCACCGCCCGGTGCGTCCTCGCGCGGGATCACGTTGATGGCGCGGCCGCCGTCGGTCGACACCGAGAAGGAGGCGGTCAGGAAGTACGCCTCGTCCTCGTCGTCCGGCGAGACCACGACCCGCGAGTAGTAGTGCGGGCGCCCCATGGCGTTGCGGTTGCGGGTGATGCGCTCCCAGGTGGTGCCACCGTCGGTCGAGCCCCAGACCTGGCCGTCCTCGGTCTCGCGGCCATCCCAGGGAATCCCGTCGCCGGTCTCGAGCATCGCATAGACGCGCTGGTTG
This sequence comes from Gammaproteobacteria bacterium, assembly GCA_028819075.1. Classification (NCBI taxonomy): domain Bacteria; kingdom Pseudomonadati; phylum Pseudomonadota; class Gammaproteobacteria; species Gammaproteobacteria bacterium. The sequence goes on along the minus strand of JAPPMM010000062.1, from coordinate 13,573 downwards.
TTGGAGGGCGCGATCGCCACCGCAACCTTCCCCACCGGCAGGTTGGGCAGCCCGATGCCGTTGTCGGGACCGTTGAGCTTCTCCCAGGTGTCGCCCCCGTCGCGCGAGACGTGCAGGCCTCCGCCGGGTCCGCCGCTGGTGCGGCCGTAGGTGTGGATCTCGAGCTGCCAGGTCCCGGCGAACAGGTTGCGCGGGTTGACGGGGTCGAGCGCGATGTCGGAGCACCCCGTGTTCTCGTCCACGAAGAGGATGCGCTCCCAGCTCTCGCCGCCGTCCATGGTGCGGTAGACGCCGCGCTCCTGCTGCGGCCCGTAGGAATGCCCGAGCGCGCACACGTAGACGATGTCGGAATCGGTCGGATGGATGGCGAGCCGGGGAATGCGCCCGGTCTGCTCGAGCCCCATCAGCGTCCAGGTCGCCCCCGCGTCCGTGGACTTGTAGACCCCCTGGCCGATGGAGATGTGGCTGCGGATTTTTCCCTCGCCCGTGCCGGCCCAGACGATGTTGGGATCGGTCACGGACACCCCCAGCGAACCGATCGACTGCACCGGCTGGTCGTCGAAGATGGCGTCCCAGTTCACGCCGCCGTCAGTGGTCTTGTAGATGCCTCCGGAGGCGGCGCCGACGTAGTAGGTGTACGGGTCGCTGGGCAGGCCGGCGGCCGCGGAAAAGCGGTTGCCCTCGGGGCCGATGTAGCGCCACTCGAGGTCGGCGTAGGCTTCGGGGGAGGGGGCCTGCTGGGCGGCCGCGGGCGCGGAAGCGGCGGCCAGGGCCAGGAGGAGGAAGAAGGCGGGGATCCTGGGTGCGAAGGCGTTCATGGCAGGTCTCGCGTGGGACGGGGGACGGGGATGAAATGTCATGGCAGACGGGGCGGGGCGACCCGCGCGAATCGACATCCGTCGGATGCCGCGGTCTTGTCTCATCGAGGAGGCAGGTACGATTCGTCTCCGGCGGGCGTCAAGCGGGAAACTACGGCGGACCGGGTCGCCTCGACGATCAGGTCGATCTCCGCGGAAGTGACCGCGAAGTGGGGAGTGTAGCGGACGGAGTTGGCGCCTCCGTGAATCACGCCCACGCCGTTCCGTCGCATCTCCTCCTCGACGCTCCCGGACCCGTGGCTCCTGATGGCGGGCTCGAAGGCGCAACTGACGAGGAGACCGGTGCCCTGGACCGCGGTAATCGGTCCGTCGAGATCGGAGGCCACGCGTTCGAGCTTCTCTACCAGCTCGGCGCCGCGCGCGCGGATGTTCTCGCGCAGCTCGCCGGTGAGGGACGACAGCACGGCCACGGCCACTTCGAGGGCGCGCGGGTTGGTGGTCATGGTATTGCCGTAGACGCCCCGCCGGTACATCGCGGCGGCCCGGGGCGTCATCGCCACCACCGAGAGCGGGTACTGGCCCGCGTTCAGCGCCTTCGAATACGTCTCGACATCGGGAGGATCGGCGTTCTCGAAGCCGGGATAGTCGACGATGGAAAGGCAACCGTGCGCCCGCAGCCCGGCCTGGATCGAATCGACCACCAGCAGGCTGGCGTGGGCTCGGGACAGCGCGCGCGCCTCGTCGTAGAACTTGCGGGTCACCGCCTTCCCGGGATTCCCCTCGCCCATCACCGGCTCCATGTAGAAGGCCTCGATGAACCAGCCTTCGTCGTCGGCGAGGGCGTAGACGTGGCGCAGTTGGCCGATGTCGTTGGCGCGCACGGTCAGGGCGTTGTGGCCGCGGAAGCTGGCGAGGTTGTCGCGGTAGTAGCAGGCCGTCGAGTCCGAGACCTGGGCGGGCCGGCTGGTGCGCCCGTGGAAGCCGCCTTCGAGCGCGAGGGTCCGGATGGAGGCGCCGTCACGGGACCCGCCGGGGTCGGTGATCTCTTTCGCGTGGACGTCCGCGAGGCGGGAGGCGAAGGTCATCGCCTCGGAGCCGCTGTTGAGGCACACGAAGTGCTCAAAGGGACATGCGCCCGCCCGCCGGTGGCCGATCTCCGCCTCGAGCGCCCGGATGAGGCGGGGCTGGCTGGGGCTCGCGGTCATGACGTTGGCCATGACGCGGGGCTCGCTCATGGCGTCGAGCACCGCCCGGGGCGAATGCCCGAGCCCGAGCATGCCGTATCCGCCCGAATCGTGAATCACGGCGCCCGCGGAGGTAACGATCCAGGGGCCGCGGGCGGCGAGGGCGACGTAGGGGTTGACGAGGTCGTCGGGGTAGAAGTTGAGGTAGCCGCGCTGCATCCGCCTGACCTGGTCCGCTTCGTCGAGGCCGGCGATGTCCGGCAACTCCCGCCGGAAGCGGCGACTGGATTCCCCGGCTTCGGCGATGGCCTGGCGGAGAACGGCGTCCCCTGCAGCAAAGCGCTCGATCACGGCGTCCGGAAGACCGGGGGAGGCGCACGTTCCGCTCTGTTCCCGGATTTCGCGAAGGGTCGCCAGCGCGTCGCGGGCAGTCGGCATTCGGCGGGCTCCGGGGTGATGGTTGCGATTGCAGGCGGAAGGTCAAGCTAGAAAACCGCGCGGCGATTGAAAACTCCCGCGCCCGCGACCGTCCCCTGAACGTCGCCCGGCGAGTCGGCTCGCGTATCTTGTTCGGGTGTACGAGCAGCAATGGCGATTCTCCGGTCCCGGGCCGGACCCATCAACCTGGAGTTGGACTCATGACGCGTTCCGCCCTCGCACTCCCGATCGTCCTCGTACTCGCCGCCGGCTGCGGGGGGTACGCGGAACCCGCCCCGCCCGCGCCCGCCGCCGACGCGGGGGAGGCCGCGACTCCGGACCAAGAGGCCACACCCGACCGGGGGGCCGCGACCCCCGACCCGAGCCCGTCCGATCTGGCCGCGCGCGTGGCGACCATCGAGATCGTGCCGGCCATCATCGAGGTGCAGCGGGGAGACTCCATCACCTTCCGTGGCATCCTGCGCGACGAGGCCGGCAACGTGGTCGAGGGAGCCCTGTGGGGGGTGAGCACGCTCGGGCCGTTCGAGCTGCGCTCCATCAAGGACGAGATTCCCGAGACCTACGTCCTGCGGGGCACGGAATACGGGGAGGCCGTGATCGGCGTGTTCCTCGGCCTTGCCGGGCCGTCCGCGGATCAGCCCAACTGGACGCCGGCCGCCGAGATCCCCGTGAAGGTGAACGACTACCCGGTGGCGCGTATCGACATCGACCCGCCCGGCTACGCCAGCTACGCGGGGACGTCCTTCACGCTGACGGGGCGGGCGATCACCACGGCGGGGGAGGAGCACGCCGAGGAGGTGGTGGAGTGGTCCTCGGAGGACGAGGCCGTGGCCACCGTTACGGCCGACGGGCGGCTGGAGCTGGTCCGGCCGGGCGCGGTGCGCATCGTCGGCGAAGCCGGCGGAGTGAGCGCCGAAGTCGCCCTGGACGTGGTCGCCAACCCGGTGGAGCGCATGACCGTATCCGCACCCGAGTCCCGGGTGCGCACCGGCGACGTGGTCCGGATGGCGGTCGCCGCCATGGACGCTTCCGGCGAGCGCGTGGATGATGTCGCGCTGGCCTACCAGGTCGAGCGGGAGGGCGCCGCCGGAGCCGCAGCCACGGCCTACGGGGACGGCGCCTTCGTGGCCGAGGAGCCCGGGCAATACCGCGTCCGCGTGGACGCAGGCACCGCGGCCGAGCAGGTCGACATCGAGGTCTTCCCGCGCGAGGCCACCCGCGAGGTCTCGCTGGTGGGACAGGGCCCGCTGGGCACCTCGAGTTCGGACCTCTGGGTCTTCGAGGGGCTGGACGGGCGCGACTATGCCTACACGGGCACCATGTCCGCGGCCACCATGTACGCGTGGGACGTCACCGACCCCGCCGTGCCCGTAATCGTCGACTCCCTCAGGGTGGACGGCCGCCGCGTCAACGATGTCAAGATCAACGACGACCGCACCATCGCCATCGTCACCAGCGAGAACGCCTCAAATCGCCGCAACGGCATTACCCTCATCGACATCACCAACCCCGCCGACCCGGAGACCATCACCCATTACACCGAGGGTCTCACCGGCGGCATCCACAACGTCTGGTTCGTGGGCGACCTGGTTTACGCCATCAACGATGGTACCCTCGACGTCCATATCATCGACATTTCCGATCCCGCCAACCCGTTCCAGGCCGGGCGCTGGGGCCTCGACAAAGCGAACAAGTACCTGCACGACGTGAGCGTGGTGGACGGCATCGCCTACCTGTCGTACTGGAACGACGGCCTGGTCATGCTCGACGTCGGCGACGGCCGCCGGGGCGGGACGCCGACCGAACCGCAGCTCATCTCCTCGTACAGCTATCTCTACGACATCAACGGCGCCCTCTTCGGCAACACCCACCACGCCATCCGCTACGGCGACTACGTGTTCCTCGGGGACGAGATCTTCGGATGCCCGCAGTGCGACGGTCCCCGCGGCTACGTGCACGTCGTCGACGTGAGCGACATCGAGAATCCGCGCGAAGTCGCCGAGTTCAGGCTGCCCGACGCCGGAAGCCACAACCTCTGGGTCGAGGATGACCTGCTCTACATCGCCTACTACCAGGGGGGGCTGCGCATCGTCGACGTGTCGGGCGAGCTGCGCGGGGATCTGCTCGCGCAGGGGCGCGAAGTGGCGTCCTTCATGACCACCCCCGAAGGCGAGAGCACGACCATGGCGTGGGGCCCGCAGCCCTACAAGGGCAACATCTTCGTGTCCGACATGCGCACCGGGCTCTGGGTGATGAACCTGGCCCCGGCGAGGGTGATTCCGTAGCGGGCCGGCGCTCACTTGCCGAGCCGATGCGCGCGTCGGATTCTTGCATGTGAACGCCCGTCCGCGGGCGCGCCGCCCGGCAGGTCGCTCCCGGTCAGCCGCTGACCGCCTGCCGTCCAACAACCGAACCACAGGAAGGACCCCATGCGTCATCTCGCCGCCCTTCTCCTCTGCCTTGTCGTCTGGACCTGCGCCGAAGCCCCCGAGGCCGCCCAGGAGCCGGAAGTTTCAGCTGAAACGCCGTTGCCGCCGGGATCCGCATACGAGGGCCCGGCCTTCGAGTTCGAGGAGGTGGTTCCGGGGATCTACCACGCCCGCGGGACCGGCTCCCTGAACGTCGGCTCCCACGGCGCGGTGGTGGTGAACGACGACCACGTGCTGCTCGTGGAGTCCCATATCTCACCCGCCGCGGCACGGGCGGCCTACGACGAAGTGATGGAGCTCACCGGCAAGCCGCTGCGCTACGTGGTCAACACGCACTTCCACTTCGACCACGCGCACGGCAACAGCGCCTACCCGGACGACGTCCACGTCATCGGCCACGAGTTCACGCGCGAGATGATCGAGAACGGCGGCTCGATGGGGCGTTCCTGGGAGAACTTCGTGGGTGGGCTCCCGGCCCAGATTGCGGCGCTTGCGGACCAGGTCATGCGCACCGACATCGAGGAGGAGCGCATCGAGCTGGAGGACCAGCTGGCGTTCCTGGAGAACTACTACGCGAGCCAGGAGGGACTCGACCCGGAGAGCCCCAACACGACCCTCTCGGAGCGGATGACGCTGTTCGCGGGCGACCGCGAGATCCGCATCCTCTTCTACGGGCGCGGTCATACGGGGGGCGATGTAGTAGTGCACCTCCCCGCCGAGCGGGTGCTCATCACCGGGGATCTGCTGCTCCCCCGGCTGCCTTTCATGGGCGATGGCTACCCCGGGGAGTGGGCCGAGACGCTCGAGCACCTGAAGGGGCTGGAGTTCGACTGGGTGCTGCCGGGCCACGGCGATCCATTCCAGGATCGCCCGATCATCGACCATCTGCAGGCCTACCTGCGCGACTTCGAGGAACGGGCGACGGCGCTGCACGCGCAAGGGCTCTCCTACCAGGAGGCTGCGGCGCAGATCGACATGAGCGATCACGCCGGAAACTACCCGCAGATCATCGGGCCGGGCGTGCCGGAGATCGCCATGCAGCGGATGTTCGATCTGCTGAACGGGACGGCGGGGTAGGCAGTCCGAAGGACAAGCCGCGCGAAACGCGTCCGATTCTGACAGGAGGGTCTCCGGCGAGCGAGGATGGACGATCGCGGATGAGGCGTCAACGACTCGCGTTTGCCGTCGCGACGACGCTGTCCGCCGCCCTTTGGACGCATGCCTGCGGGGATGGGGCCACGGAACCCCCGCCCCCCAATCCGCCGCGACCGGTCGTGGTCTCGGTCGTCCCCCAACTCACCGAGCTATTGGCTCGGGGTGCGACCGTGCAGCTGCGGGCAAAGGTGCTTGACCAGAGGGCCCAGGTGATGACCGACGTCTCCGTTTCGTGGTCGAGCAACGACGCGTCGGTCGCGTCGGTGGACGGGTCGGGGCTGGTGACGGCCATCGGCAACGGCAGCGCGACGATCACGGCCACAGCCGGAACCGCGTCCGGGCACGCTTCGGTGGCCGTATTCGAGATCACGGAGCGGGCGGCGCTGACGGCGCTCTACAACGCGACGGACGGCCCCAACTGGGTAAACGCCGACAACTGGCGGACCGACATGCCCCTCGGGGACTGGTACGGGGTGCAGACCGACGACGCCGGACGGGTCGAGGCTCTCGATCTGAGGGGCCAGTGGGACAGCGAAGCCCGGTTGCCGATACCCCATGGCCTTTCGGGTTCCATTCCCCCCGAACTGGGAGCCCTCCTCCAACTGGTCTCCCTGGATCTCGGAAACAACCATCTTACCGGCCCGATCCCGCCCGCACTCGGCAACCTCGCCCACCTTCGGTACCTGGGCTTCACACGAAACAATCTGACCGGCGCCATCCCGCCGGCACTCGCCAATCTCACAAGTCTTGAAGTTCTGGCTCTCGGCGGAAATGCCCTGACCGGGGAAATCCCCATGGGACTCGGCAACCTCGCCAGCCTGACGGAATTGTATCTCTGGGCAAATGATCTGACAGGCCCGGTCCCGCCCGAGCTCGGCAATCTCGCCAACCTCAGGGAATTGTACCTCAGTAGCAACGATCTCACCGGCCCCATCCCGGCAGCACTCGGCAACCTGGCCAGCCTGACGGAACTGTACCTCAGTAGCAACGATCTCACCGGCCCCATCCCGACGGCACTCGGCAACCTCGCCAGCCTGACGGAACTGTACCTCAGCAGCAACGATCTCACCGGCTCCATCCCGACCGAACTCGGCAACCTCGCCAGCCTCACGGTCCTGTCCCTCTGGGGAAACGATCTGACAGGCCCGATCCCGTCGGAACTGGGCAGCCTCACCAGCCTCACGGATCTGTCGCTCTGGAGCAATGATCTCACGGGCATGGTTCCGGGCGAGCTGGGCCGCCTCGTCAGCCTGGAGCGACTTCGGCTGAGGAACAACAACCTGACGGGTCGAATCCCGCCTCAACTCGCCAGCCTCGACAGCGTCCGGATCCTGTCGTTGAGCGAAAACCAGCTCACCGGTCCCATTCCGCCGGAACTCGGCAACCTTCCAGGCATCGAAGAGCTGAACCTGGCGTCGAACAGGCTGTCCGGCGCGATTCCCACCGAACTTGGCAACCTCTCGACCGTGGAAGCGCTGTTTCTGGACTTCAATGGCCTCCAGGGCCCGGTACCCCCCGAATTCGCAAGCATGGCAAGCCTTCGGGAACTGGGTCTTTCGTTCAACGGCGGCTTGTCGGGGGCCCTTCCGGTCGAGCTGACCGAGCTGCAGCTCGATGCGCTGGTTGCCGAGGGAACCGGCCTGTGCGCTCCCTCGGATCCTGCGTTCCAGAACTGGCTGGCAGGGGTGTACAGGCGCCGCGTCGCACCCTGCGTTGAAGAAAACCCGTCGGAGGCGTACCTGGTTCAGGCGGTCCAATCGCGAGAGTTTCCTGTTCCGCTGGTCGCGGGCGAGAAGGCGCTGCTGCGGGTGTTCGTGACGGCCCGACAGGCTACCAGCGCGGGCATGCCGCCGGTACGGATCCGCTTCTACCACGATGGCCGGCAGACGCACGTGGCGGAGATCCCCGGCACATCCACGCCGATCCCCACCGAGGTGGACGAGAGCAGCCTCTCGCGGTCGGCGAACGCCGAGATACCGAGCCATCTGGTACAGCCGGGGCTCGAGATGGTGATGGAGGTGGATCCGCAGGATACGCTGGACCCGGAGCTGGGCGTGGCAAAGCGGATCCCCGAGACGGGACGCCTGGAAGTGGATGTCCGGGAAATGCCGCCCTTCGACCTGACGCTGATTCCGTTCGTCTGGAGCGCGACCCACGACTCGTCGATGGTTGACTTGACCCGGGCCATGGCCGAGGACATCGGGGCCCACGAGATGTTCGGAGATCTGCATCTTCTTCCCATCGGCGATGTGCGGGTGACGGCGCATGAGCCCGTTCTGAGTTCGAGCAACAGCGCGGTCGTCCTGTTGCGGCAGACCGCGGCGATCCGGGCAATGGAGGGCGGCACCGGCCACTTCATGGGCATGATGGGGTGGCCGGTCACCGGTGCGCGAGGAGTGGCCTATCGGCCCGGCAGGTCAAGCTTCTCGAGGCCTTTCACCTCCACCATCGCTCACGAAATCGGTCACAACCTGGATCTGCGCCACGCGCCCTGTGGCGGAGCCGGCGGCCCGGATCCGTCGTTTCCGTACTCCGACGGCTCCATCGGAGCGTGGGGCTACGATTTCCGCGCGGGTGGCAGCCTCGTGCGCCCGGACACACCGGATCTGATGTCGTATTGCGGGCCCCCGGACGGTGTCAGCGACTACCATTACACCAACGCGCTGCGCTTCCGCCTGGACGACGCAGACAGCGTGACCTCGCGCGCGCCGCCACTGGCCTCCACGGCGACCAGATCGCTCCTCCTGTGGGGTGGAATCGACGCGGACAACGTGCCCTACATGGAACCGGGGTTCGTGGTCGACGCACAGCCCTCGCTGCCACTGTCGGGCGGCGACCATCGGCTCGTCGGTCGAACGGCGACCGGCGCGCAACTCTTCTCCCTGGCCTTCGCCATGCCTGAGGTGGCGGACGGCGACGGCAGCTCCAGCTTCGCCTTCGTGCTCCCGGTGCCCCCGGAATGGGAGGGGAGTCTCGCGACCATCACGCTCGCCGGACCGGGCGGTTTCGTCACCCTCGACGGCGAGACGGACCGCCCGATGGCGATTCTGCGCAACCCGCGCAACGGTCAGGTGCGGGGGATTCTGCGGGATCCGCCGCCCGAGAACCGGGTGGCCGCGGCCGCGGCGCCCGGCGCCCCCGGATCGGCCCTCGAGGTGCTGTTCAGCCGGGGAATGCCGGGCACGGAGGCCTGGCGGCGGTAGGGGCCACGAAGCCGATGAAGCCTCAGTCGATCCTACCCCGCTCCCTGAACTCCTCCGCCTTCTGCTCCATGCCGCCGCGTACGAGGTCCTCGGCGGTCTGGTAGCCCTGCTCCTCCGCGTAGGCGCGGATGTCCTGGGTGATGCGCATCGAGCAGAACTTGGGGCCGCACATCGAACAGAAGTGAGCCACCTTGGCGCCCTCGGCGGGCAGGGTCTCGTCGTGGAAGGCGCGCGCGGTGACCGGGTCCAGCGAGAGGTTGAACTGGTCCTCCCAGCGGAACTCGAAGCGCGCCTTCGAGAGGGCGTCGTCCCATTCCTGCGCCCGCGGATGGCCCTTGGCCAGGTCCGCGGCGTGGGCGGCGATCTTGTAGCTGATGACGCCGGCCTTCACGTCGTCGCGGTTGGGGAGGCCGAGGTGCTCCTTGGGCGTAACGTAGCAGAGCATCGCGGTGCCGAACCACCCGATCTGCGCCGCGCCGATGGCGCTTGTGATGTGGTCGTAGCCGGGGGCGATGTCCGTCGTCAGGGGCCCGAGGGTGTAGAAGGGCGCCTCGTCGCACCAGTCGAGCTGCTTGTCCATGTTCTCCTGGATCATGTGCATGGGCACGTGCCCCGGCCCCTCGCACATGACCTGCACCCCATGCTCCCAGGCGATGCGGGTGAGCTCGCCCTGGGTGCGCAGCTCCGCGAACTGGGCCTCGTCGTTGGCGTCGGCGATGGACCCCGGACGCAGCCCGTCTCCCAGCGAGAAGGAGATGTCGTACGCCGCCATGATCTCGCAGATCTCGCGGAAGCGGGTGTAGAGGAAGCTCTCCCGGTGATGCGCCAGGCACCAGTGCGCGATGATGGAGCCGCCGCGCGAAACGATCCCGGTCACGCGGTTCGCGGTCAGGGGCACGTAGCGCAGCAGCACCCCGGCGTGCACCGTGAAGTAGTCCACCCCCTGCTCCGCCTGCTCGATGAGGGTGTCGCGATAGGCCTCCCAGGTGAGGTCCTCGGGGACGCCGCCCACCTTCTCGAGCGCCTGGTAGATGGGCACCGTGCCGATGGGCACCGGCGAGTTGCGCAGGATCCACTGGCGGGTCTCGTGGATGTTCTTCCCGGTGGACAGGTCCATCACCGTGTCCGCGCCCCAGAGCGTCGCCCACTGCAGTTTCGCGACTTCCTCCTCTATCGAGGACGAGACGGCGGAGTTGCCGATGTTGGCGTTGATCTTCACCGCGAAGTTGCGGCCGATGATCATGGGCTCGGATTCGGGATGATTGATGTTCGCGGGGATGATGGCGCGCCCGCGGGCCACCTCGTCGCGCACGAACTCGGGGCTCATGCCCTCGCGGATGGCGATGAACTCCATTTCGCGCGTGATCTCGCCCCGGCGGGCGTACTGGAGCTGGGTGACGGGCCCGCCGGTGGAGCGGAGGGGCCGGTTGTGGAGCGCGGCTGGCATCTCGGCCCCGTTGGCGCTCGGCGGCGCGAGCGACGCCTGCGGGAGCGACTGGCCCACGCCGCCGCGCTCGGCGATCCACTCCGCACGCAGTTTGGGGATGCCCTGGCGCACGTCCGTGTCCTGCGGGCCGGAGGTGTCGTAGACCCTGAGCGACGGCTCGCCTCCCGAGAGGGAGATCTCGCGCATCGGCACACTCATGCCGCCGGGACCGTCGACGAACACCTTGCGGGAGTTGGGAAAGGCGTCGCCGTAGTCGGCGGCGGCGGAGCTGGTGGGGAGGCTTCGGTCGACGCGCCGCATGCGGCGGGCGGAGGTGCGCCCGTTTCCGGCCTGTCCGTTTCCGCCTTGGGCAGTCGCCTGTTCGGGTCCGCTGGAGCCGTTCCCGGCCTGTCCGTTTCCGCCTTGCGATCCGCTTGAGTTGCGTGCCATCGGCCACCTTCCTGTGCTCGTGGGGACCTGCGGAACTCCGGGTCGGGAGTATCGGGACCCCGGATGTAGCGGTAAGATAGCGAGGATGCCCCCAAAGGGCACAGGAAATCCTTCCCCGGACGCGGGCGCGGCGACCGACTCGACCAGGCGCGTCGGGAATCCGGACCATCGCACGACAGGACGAAGACACGATGCAATCGATGACCAGACGACCGCTCGCACGACGTTTCGCAGCACTGGCCTTCGCTGTCCTCGCGGCCGCCGCCGCGCTGCCGGGAATCGCCCTATCCGGGACAGCCGTCGCCCAGGCACCGGCGGCGCAGGCCCCCATCAACACCTACAACGCCATCCACCACCCGGTGGTGGGACGCAACGGGATGGTGGCGAGCCAGAACTTCCTGGCCACCGAGATCGGGGTGGACATCCTGCGCCGGGGCGGCAATGCCATCGACGCGGGAGTGGCGGTGGGACTGGCGCTCGCGGTGACCCTGCCGCGCGCTGGAAACGTGGGGGGCGGCGGGTTCATCCTGCTGCACCTGGCCGAGGAGGACCGTACGGTGGTGGTCGACTTCCGCGAAACCGCGCCCGCGGCCGCGCACGCCGACATGTTCTTCGGGGCGGACGGCGAGGTCGACAACGAGGAATACCGCTTCAGCCACAAGTCGTCGGCAATTCCCGCGTCGGTGGCCGGCTTCGATCATCTGCTGCGCAACTACGGGACCATGAGCTGGCGGGAAGTGGCCCAGCCAGCCATCGACCTGGCGCGCGACGGCATGGTGGTGTGGGAGGACCTGGCCGTGAACCTCGCCCGCAGCAAGCCGCGGCTCGGCGCGAACCCCGCGTCGCGGGCCAAGTTCTACAAGCCCGACGGCTCCAGCTACGAGGTGGGCGACCTCTACAGGCAGCCGGATCTGGCCTGGACGCTGGAGCAGATCGCCGAGGGCGGCGCCGACGCCTTCTACAGGGGCGAGATCGCGCGCCGCATCGCCACCGACATGGCCAGGCACAACGGCCTGATCACCATGGAGGACCTGGCCAACTACCGCGTCGTCGAGCGCGAGCCGGTGCGCGGCACCTTCCGCGACTACGAGATCGCGGCCATGTCCGCGCCCAGCTCGGGCGGGATGCACATCGTCCAGATGCTCAACATCTTCGAGAACTTCCCCCTGAAGGAGATGGGCTACGGCAGCGCCGACGCCATGCACGTCATGGCCGAGTCGATGAAGCTGGCGTACGCCGACCGCAGCAAGTACCTGGGCGACCCGGACCACCTCGATCTCCCGGTCGCCGCCCTCACCAGCAAGGACTACGCGGCGGAACTGGCGCGGGGCATCTCCCTCAGCAGCGCCCGCCCGTCATCGGACATCGGGCCGGGCAACCTGGCCCCCTACGAGAGCCCGGAGACCACGCACTACTCCATCCTAGACAGCGAAGGCAACGCGCTGGTCAACACCTACACGCTGATGTTCTCCTACGGCTCGGGAGTCGTGATCGAGGGCACCGGCATCCTGATGAACAACAACCTCGGCAACTTCACCCTGCGGCCCGACATCCCCGACGCCTTCGGGCTGATGGGGAGCGCCGACAATCAGATCGCCGCGGGACGCCGGCCGGTGAGCTCCATGACCCCGATCATCGTGCTGCGCGACGGCCGGCCCTTCCTGCTCACAGGCAGCCCGGGCGGAAGCCGCATCATCACCACCAACCTGCAGCTGCTGGTGAACGTGCTCGAACACGGCATGAACATCGCCGACGCCACCGCCCGGCCGCGCATGCACCATCAGTGGTACCCGGACCGGCTGGAGGTGGAAAGCGGGTTCAGCCCCGACGTGATCCGCGCCCTGCGCGCCCGCGGCCACGACGTCCAGTTCAGCGCCGGCATGGGCAGCCTTCAGACGGTGATGTTCTCCGACGGGCTCTTCTACGGCTACGCCGACCCGCGCCGGCCGGGGGCGATGGCGCTGGGGTATTGACTTGGTCGCCAAGCGCTGAGGGCGACGTACACGCTCGCCACCGGTAGGGTGCGCGAATTCAGACGGCGGAGTCCCATTCTGCCATTGACCTGGTTCTGCGCTCCAGCGCTGGCGACCAGCCTTTCCCGAATTCCGCATTCTTGGGTCCCGTTCTGCCATTGCTTGGTTCGGCGCCGCTGACGCCGAGGGGACCTGCACTCCGCGGTCGCGAATTCACATGGCGGAGTCCGATTCTGCCATTGACCTGATTCGGCGCCCGTGACGTCGGGGGACCCGCGTTCGCCCCGGATTCACATGGCGGAGTCCCAAACTGCCATTGACAACTTTGGAGTGCGCGACTTGGTCGAGTCCGGCGTCGCGGATTCTCCTGCCCGCCAAGGGCTCTCACAGGCTCGCTGACGGCCTTCGCAGCCCCGTTCCTGCTCCGAAGGCCTCCCGACCTCACTTCGGCGACTACAGGGCATCCTGAGAAGCCGATTTCCGTGGCGTTATATTTG
>JAPPMM010000061.1 GCA_028819075.1 Gammaproteobacteria bacterium | reverse complement strand
TACGGCGTCAACCTGCCCGGCGGCCTGAGACTGGACCTACACGGCAGCTACGGTGACGCGGGCGGAGGACCCGGGTTCGGCCTGAGCGTCGGGAGGCCGGCGTCAGCGGCGGTGAAGTCCGAAGGATAGGGTTCGGCCACGCGCCGCTTCGCCATAACCCCCTATGCGGTCGATCCCGTACACCAGCCGACCGCTCATCGTGCACGACGGATCCCCGCGACAACCGCCAGTGCAATCGCCAGAGTCAGGCATAGCAAGGAAGCGACTCCCTTGAGCGACGTGAACAGCGAGGCGGCGGCCACCTGCCCCGTGGAAATGTCGGGGTAGCGCGTCAGCATGAGCACGATCTGGATGTTCTCGCCCAGATCGATCAGCGCCGCCGCAACAGGCAGGTAGGCCAGCCTCCACCAACGCTCCGCGGGTCGGCACCGGTACACGAGTCCGGCCAGAAAGCTGGCGTAGAGGACCGGGAACAACGTGTCCAGGGTCACGCTGGCCCACGCATAGACGCGGCGCCCCGATTCGCCGTAGCCCTCCAGCGCGGCAAGAGCCTCGGCGTACGTGTAGCCATCCCGGACATCGAGCGTCTCGCCACCGATCGGCAGGGCCGGAAACACCGCCAGAAGGAGCACGAGGCCGGAGGCCATGGTGGCGCACAGCGCCAGCGTCCCGCTGCAAAACTCGAAGTACTTTCTCATGACATCCCTTCGCGGGACACTGAATCCGGCGGGATGAGCCCGGTGGCGACATCCCGTGGTCTTCGCCGCACCCACCAAAGGTGGAAGCGGGGACTACGGAAGTCCAGCTTCGGGGATCTGCGGATATGGTGGCTCCACAACGGCTCCCGCACGCGGTTCGACAGGCCCGTGCGCCCCGCGCGGGAATCCCGCCGATTGACTCCCGTTTCCCCGCTTTGTCAGCTCGGTCCAGCAAGGTCCAGTACAACGGCAGGAAACGCAGATCGTGCAGCCCTGTAACCAGTTAGACGACTTCCTGTCGGGATATTGGACTCTGGCGACCCGCTGGGCCAACCGGCGCCCCGGTGTCGTTCAACCGGGAAGCGCGCCGCATCGTCGACGCGCTGAATATCCCCGGGTCTACTCCGGCGCAACTGCTGGACAGGATCACATGTCACCGGGCGGACGGAAGAGAGGTCGCCCTGGCGGAGTTTTCGCTCGCGCAGCTCCTGAGGACGGCGGAGACAGTGCGCGCCGAGGAGATGACGCTTTCGGTCCCCGATGGCCGGAGCGTGACCACCCTGGTAAACTCGACGCCGATCCAGGAGGAGGACGGCACGGTCCTGAGGGTCGTCGTCACGCTGCAGGATATGGAGCCGCTGGAGGAACTGGAGCGCATGCGCGCCGAGTTCCTTGGAATCGTGAGCCACGAGTTGCGCACACCGCTGATCTCGATCAAGGGCTCCACGGCAACCGTTCTGGGCGCATCGCCGGCGCCGGATCCGGCCGAGATGCTGCAGTTCTTCCGGGTCATCGACGACCAAGCCGACCGCATGCGCGGCCTGATCGGCGAGCTGCTCGACCACGGGCGCATCGTGACGGGCACACTGTCGGTGTCGCCCGAGCCGGTGGAGGTCGTCTCCCTGATAGACCCTGCGCGGAGCGCGTTCGTGAGCGGCACGGGTCGGCACGCCCTCGAGATCGACCTGCCCGAAGACCTGCCTCGGGTGCTGGCCGACCGGACTCGCATCGTCCAGGTCCTGGGCAACCTCCTGTCGAACGCTGCGAAGTACTCTCCCGAATCGTCGCCCATCCGGATCGACGCCCAACGGGAAGGCGTGCATGTCGCGATCTCCGTGAGCGACGGGGGCCGTGGCGTGCCGCCGGACCGGCTGTCGCATCTGTTCCGCAAGTATGCGGCGCCGACGGGCGGAGACCGGGAGCGAGGCGGGGCGGGGGCCGGGCTGGGCCTGAGCATCTGCAAGGGCCTGGTGGAGGCGCACGGGGGCCGGATCTGGGCCGAGAGCGGCGGCGTGGGACAGGGCACGCGGTTCACCTTCACGGTGCCCGTGGCCGAGGAGCCCGCCACCGCTGCCCCGGGTCCGGCCCGGGCCGGCCGGCGCATGGCGGTGGAGGACCATGAGGAGACGCGCATCCTGGTGGTCGACGACGACCCCCGGATGCTTCGGTACCTCCGGGACGCGCTCACCGGGGCGGGCTACGCCCCGGTGGTGACCGGGGACCCCGAGGAGGTGGCCGGCCTCATCGCGATGCACAAGCCCGGGCTGGTTCTGCTGGACTTGCTGCTGCCGGGGACCGACGGCATCGCGTTGATGGAGCGGGTACCGGAGCTGAGCGACCTGCCCGTCATCTTCATCTCCGCCTACGGACGAGACGAAGCCACGGTCCGGGCGTTGGACGCGGGCGCGGCCGACTACATCGTCAAGCCGTTCTCTCCATCGGAGTTGACGGCCAGGGTGCGGGCCGCGCTTCGACGGGTAGCCGGGCCCGAGCCTTTCGTCCTGGAGGAACTGACCATCCGGTACGACCAAAGGCGCGTCGCCGTCGCCGGCCGGTCCGTGCAGCTCACCCCCACCGAGTACGAGCTGCTGCGCGTGCTGTCGGTCAACGCGGGACGGGTGCTGACACACGAGTCGCTGCTGCGCCAGGCGTGGCCACGAGGCGATCGGCGCCCGCCCGACCCCAAACTGGTGCGGGCCGTCGTGAAGCGGCTGCGGCGCAAGCTGGGCGACGACGCGGCCAACCCGGCCTACATTCGCAATGAGCGCGGGGTTGGCTACTTCATGCCCGCGGGTTCTCGCTGAAGGCAGTGTGGACTACCGCGTCGCGGACGGGCTCACGATCGGCAACAGGATCCGCTACGCGACCGGCCTCGGGGCATTCCTGAGCGAACCGCGCGAGTGGGACCAGCTCCGCAGCCACGATTCGTCGGTCGGTCGTGGCTCACGTATCCTGTACACGGTCGAGACGCGTGACACCAGCGCGTTCACGATGATCCTCATCCTCAGGTACGATCCCTGAGGATTCGCCGGGCTCGCAGGGCCCGACCGAAGCGCCCGCTCCCGGGTCGATTGGTTGCTCGCGAACACCTTTCGTGCCAACGTGTTTCCGCACTCCGGCGTGTCCGGTCCCGCCCGTGCGGGCCGGAGCCGGAACCTCATCCTGATTCCGGCATACTTCGGAGACCGCAACACCGCCCGTTGGGCGGGACGAACCACGCCGTGCGCCGGATCAGACCGTCGTCGACACCGGATTCCGCCATGAGTCGAAACGCCATCACCTTCACGCCGGTGACCCCCGTAATCGGCGCCAACGTCGACGGGATCGACCTCGGCAATCTCTCGGACTCCGAGTTCGCCGTTCTGTACGAGGGCCTCATGGCCTACGGGGCGCTCTTCTTCCGCGACCAGGACATCTCCATCGAGAGCCACAAGCTGCTGGGACAGCGCTTCGGCAAACTGGTCGCGCATCCCAACGACCCGGGGGTGGACGGCCATCCCGAGGTCATGCCGATCCACGCGGACGAGAACTCGGTGCGCGCGACCGGCGAGGAGTGGCACTCCGACGTGTCGTGCGACCCGCTCCCGCCCATGGGCTCGATCGTGCGCATGCACACCGTCCCCGAGACCGGCGGAGACACCCTGTTCGCCTGCATGTACGCCGCGTACGCAGCCCTCTCCGAGCAGATGCGGGCTCTGCTCGACGGCCTGCAGGCGGTGCACGACGGCGCGCCCTACTACCAGCGCGTGAATCGGCTGCTCGACCGCGACAGCGGAGGGCGCACCTACCCGCGGGCGGAGCACCCCGTCATCCGCACCCATCCCGTCACCGGCCGCAAGGCGCTCTTCGTCAACAAGCTGTTCACGCAGCACATCATCGGCCTTCCCGCCGGCGAGAGCCGGGCCATTCTCGGCTTCCTGTTCGACCATGTCAGCCGTCCTCACTTTCAGTGCCGCTTCCGCTGGCGGCGCAATTCGGTGGCCATGTGGGACAATCGGTGCACGCAGCATCACGCGATCTGGGACTACTGGCCCGCAACCCGGTCGGGATACCGCGTAACCATCCAGGGAGAGAGGCCAGAATGAAGATCCGGAGCGAACATCAGGACCGGGCACTCGTCGTGACCGTGAGCGGCCGAATCGACTCCGGCAACGCGCGCGACTTCCAGTCCGGGATGGACGGCCTCCTCGACAAGGGAGGCAGGGGCGTGATCCTGGACTGCGAGCAGCTCAGCTACGTGAGCAGCGCCGGGCTGCGCGTCCTGCTCCGGGTCACCCGGCATCTCGACCAGAAGCACGTCCCCTTCGTGGTTTGCTCGCTGTCCCCCATGATCTCCGAGGTCTTCCAGATCAGCGGCTTCGACAGGATCATCCCGGTCGCGACCTCCCGGGCCGACGCCCTCGCCACCCTTCCCCGCTAGCAGCCATTCCCGGACCGGACGGGGAGAATCGCGTGCCGCCCCTGAGAATAGCGCTGCCCAACAAGGGCCGCCTGTCGAAAAGCGCCCTGGCGCTCCTGCGCAAGGCCGGGCTGCGCGCCCGCATGCGCAGCGACCGTTCGCTCACGGCGCCTCTCGGCAACGATCATCAGGCCATCTTCCTGCGGGCGGCCGACATCCCGGAGCTGGTGGCGGACGGAGCGGCGGAGGTGGGCGTCACGGGCGCGGACCTGGTCGCCGAGAGCGGCTGCGAGGTGCGGGAACTGCTGGACCTGGAGTTCGGCCGATGCCGGCTGGTGGTGGCGGTGCAGGATGAGAGCGACATCCGCGGCATCGCCGACATCCCCGCGGGGACGCGCGTGGCCACCGCCTTTCCGCGGCTGACGCGATCGTATTTCGAGAGGTTCGGCATCGCGGTCGAGATCGCGACCGTGTCGGGGGCCGCCGAAATCGCGCCCCATCTGGGGGTGGCCGAGATCATCGCGGACCTCACGGCGACGGGCTCCACGCTGCGCGTGAACGGGATGCGGGAGGTGGAAACCATCCTGGAGTCCACCGCCCGCCTGATCGCGGGCGAAGCGGTGCTGGACCAGGCCGACTTCGGCGACAGGATCTCCGAACTCTGTCTGGCGCTCGAATCGGTCCGCTTCGCGCGCGAGAAGCGATACCTGATGGCGAACGTGCCGCGTGACCGGCTGGATGAGGTCAGGCAGGTGATCCCCGGCATTTCCGGGCCGACCATCGTCGAAGTGATGGGAGGGGGGCCCTGGGTCGCGGCGCACGCGGTGGTCGACGCGGATTGCCTTTCCAGCACGATTCCGCGGCTGAAGAAGCTCGGGGCGGAGGGCATCCTGGTCACCGCGATCGAGAGGCTGATGCCTTGAAGCTGGCCTTCGATGCGCCCCTGGAGGCGATGGGTGCGGATGAACGCCGCCTGCTGCTGGAGCGGCGCCCTCCCGAAGAGGCGGGCGTGCGCGAGGCTGTGGCCGCGATCGTCGCCAACGTGCGCGCGCGCGGCGACGACGCCCTGCGCGAACTGGCGCGCGAGCACGACCGGGTCGAACTGGATGTCCTGGAAGTTCCGCGCGCCCGCTGGCGGGAGGCGGCGCGCCGGCTCTCCGCGGACGTGACCGCCGCGCTCGAGCGCGCAGCCGCCAACATCGCCGCCTTCCACCGGGCACAACTGCCCGCCGACTGGGAGATGGAGACCGAGCCGGGCGTGGTTGTCGGGCGGCGCTGGGTGCCGCTGGCCGCCGCCGGGGTGTACGCGCCGGGCGGCCTGGCCGCCTACCCGTCCAGCGTCCTGATGGGGGTGATCCCCGCCCGCGAAGCCGGGGTCGGGGAGGTGGTGGTGTGCTCCCCGCCCGGGCCGGACGGCGAACCCCCCGGGGCCGTCTTGGCGGCGTGCGCGCTGGCGGGCGCTTCCCGGCTGTTCGCAGTGGGGGGGGCGGGCGCGGTGGCGGCCATGGCATACGGCACCGAGTCGGTACCCGCGGTCGACGCGGTGGTGGGGCCGGGAAACCGCTGGGTCACCGAGGCCAAGCGGCAGGTGGCGGGCGACGTGGTCATCGATGCGCCCGCCGGGCCCTCCGAGATCGCCGTGGTGGCGGACGGCACCGCGCCCGCCCGGCTGGTCGCGCTCGAGATGGCCGCCCAGGCCGAACACGACCCCGACGCATCGGCCGTGCTGATCACGCCCAGCGCCCGCCTCGCATCCGCGGCGCGGCGGGAGCTCATGGCGGTCGTGGCGGAGTCGGCGCGGCGGCAGGTGGTCGGCGAGGCGCTGGCCACCCGCGGCGCGATCGTCCTGACGCGCTCGCTGGACGAGGCCACCGGCTTCGCCCGCGCGTACGCGCCCGAACACCTCGCGCTCTACGTCGCCGACCCGGACGCGGCCATGGAGCAGGTGCCCACCGCAGGCACGGTCTTCCTGGGCCCTGCCAGCTCGGTCGCCTTCGGAGACTACATGACCGGCGCCAACCACGTCCTTCCCACCGGGGGCCTGTCGCGGTCGTATTCGGGCCTGTCCGCCGACCACTTCGTGCGCTCGTTTACCTGGCAGCGCATTCTACCCGAGGCGGCCGCGTCGCTGGCGCCTCCGGTGGCTCGCCTCGCCCGGCTGGAAGGACTCCCCGGACACGCCGAGACCGCTCTTGCAAGGATCGCCCCATGACCCCGTTTCCCCGCGAAGGCTTTCGCGCTCTCAGGCGCTACACCCCGATCGAGGACCCGGTTGAAATCGAGCTCTCCGACAACACCAACCTCTGGGGCTGCCATCCCGACGCTCTTGCGGTGATGCGCGACGCCGCCTCGGGCGACATCTCCAACTATCCGCAGGCCTACTCGAGCGATCTGCGCGACGCCGTCGCCGACACGTTCGACGTCCCCGCCGAGTGCGTCATCACCGGATGCGGCTCCGACGACGTCCTGGACTCGACCTTCCGGGCGGTGTGCGATCCGGGTGCGCGGGTGGCGTTTCCCAACCCCACATTCCTGATGATCCCGCACCTGCTGGTCGTCAACAGCCTGCAGGGGGTTCCGCTGGGAGACGCGCGCCGGCCGCCCTCGCCACGGCAGCTGCTCGATGCCGGCGCGGACCTGATCTACGTCTGCACCCCCAACAACCCCACCGGAACAGCCCTCTCCCGGGCCTGGATCGAAGAGCTTCTGGACGGCGTGGGAACTACTGGTCCGGTGGTCATCCTGGACGAGGCGTACTACGAGTTCAACGTGGCATCCCCCGGCTACGACCCGGGCGACACATCGCTCGTGGAACGCGCGCTCGCGGTTCCGCGCATCATGATCGCGCGCACCTTCTCGAAGGCGTACGGTCTCGCCGGGCTGCGCGCAGGGTTCGGCATCGCCCACCCGGATCTGCTGGGCGAAGTCGAGAAGGCCCGCGGTCCCTTCAAGGTCGGTCTGCTCGCCGAACGGGCGGCGGCGGCGGCGCTGCGCGACCGGTCGGGCTGGCTCGAGCCCACCGTGCGCGAGATCGTCGCGTGCCGCGAACGGCTGGTGGCCGAACTGCGCCGGCGCGGCGGCGACCCGCTGCCCTCCTCAGCCAACTTCATCATGCTGCCGGTGCCGGCTCCCGCGGTCGAGGTTACGCGGGAGATGATCGCCCGGGGCATCGCCGTGCGCCCCTTCCCCAATGTGCCCGGGGTGGGCGAGGCGCTGCGCGTGACGGTGGGCCCCCCGCCGGTCATCGAGCGCTTCATCGAGGCGTGGGAGGACATCTGCCGCCCGGCCGCCGGGGATGCCGGCCAGGAAGCCATCGCGGCGGAGGCCGCCGGATGACGCTGCGCGTCGGCGTCTTCGACTACGGCGCGGGCAACCTGCATTCCCTGGTCAAGGCCATCGAGGTCTCGGGCGCGTCCACCCAGGTCTACACCGACTGTCGGGACGCCCTCGCGGCGGACGCGCTGGTGCTTCCCGGGGTGGGTTCCTTCGCGACCGCCGCTCGCGCCCTCTCCGGCGGACGAGACGAGGTCCGCGAGGCGCTGGAGGAGGGCCTGCCGTGCCTGGGGATCTGCCTCGGCATGCAGATCCTGTTCGAGGAAAGCGACGAGGGCGGCGGCCCGGGAATCGGCTTTCTGGGGGGACGCGTGGAGCGGCTGCGGGGAGAGATCGTGCCCCACATGGGATGGAACGACGTGGCCGCGGGCGGCGATCCGCTCTTCGCCGACACGCCGGACCTCATCGCCTACTACGCCAACAGCTACGTCTGCCGCCCCCGGGACGAGGACTCGGTGACCGCCTGGTCCGAGTACGAGGGCGACCGCTTCGCGGCCGCCGTGCGGCGCGGGCGCTGCTGGGGGACCCAGTTCCATCCGGAGAAGAGCTCCCGGCCCGGGCTGCGCGTCATCGCCAACTTCCTGAAGGAGGCGGCGCGGTGACCGGGAGATCGGCTCGGCGCACGCGGGGGCTCGAAACGACAGCCGGGTCTCCGCCGTGATCGCCGTCCCCGCCGTCGATCTCAGCGGCGGTCGCTGCGTCCAGTGGGTGGGCGGGCTTCCCGAGACCGAGCAGGTCTCCCTCCCCGACCCGGCCGCGGTCGCGGCGCGCTGGTGGCGCAAGGGCTTTCGCACCCTGCACGTCGTGGATCTGGACGCCGCGCTGGGCAGGGGCGACAACCGCGCCCTGGTGCGCGAACTGATCGCCGGCACGGAGGCGGTCACCCAGTTCGGGGGCGGGGTGCGCGACCGCGAGGGCATCGAGCGGGCGCTCGCGGCCGGCGCCGACCGGGTCATCGTGGGCACCCGGGCCGTGGAGGACGCCGCGTGGCTCGCCCGCGCGGCCGCAACATTCCCCGACCAGGTCGTGGTCGCGGCCGACATGCGTGACGGGATGGTGCTGCGCCGGGGCTGGACCCGCAGCAGCGAAACCACCATCGAGGACTTTCTGGCGGCGTTGGACGATCTTCCGCTGGCGGGCGTACTGTGCACGGACGTGGCGCGCGAGGGCCGCGTGCAGGGCAGCGACCTGCGTCGAGCCGGGACCGTCATCCGGGCGTCGCCGCATCCCGTATGGATGTCCGGGGGTATCAGTTCCGTCGAAGAGTTGCGGAGTCTGGGCGGGATGGGAGCCGCCGGAGCGGTCCTGGGTATGGCCCTCTACGACGGTACCCTGCCCGCCCGGGCGGTAGCGCGCGACTTCGGCGGATGAGGCAATCGAAAGGCAAGGAGCGGTGACGATGGCCCAGATCCTGCGCGAGACCGGCGAGACGCGGGTCCGCGTCGCGGTGGACCGCGGAGACCGCCCTCCCCGCATCGACACCGGGGACGGCTTTCTCGATCACATGCTCGTGACGTTCGCTCGCTACGCCGGGCTGGAGCTCGAGGTCGAGGCGCGCGGCGACCTGCACCACCATCTCGTGGAGGACGTGGCGATCGCGCTCGGGATGGCGCTGGCCGACATCGTCCCCGAGCACGCGGCGCGCTACGGCTGGGCCCTGGTCCCGATGGACGAGGCGCTGGTCGAGGCCGCGATCGACACCGGCGGGCGCGCGTTTTACGCCGGCGATCTTCCCACGAGCCTCGCCGATCACTTCTTCCAGAGCCTGTCAACGCATCTCGCCGCGACCCTGCACATCCGCGTCGTCCGGGGCCGCAACCGCCATCACGTGATCGAGGCCGCGGTGAAGGCGACGGGGTTCGCCCTGCGCCAGGCACTCGAGGAGGGCGACAGCGTCTTCAGCACCAAGGGCGCGGTGCGGGTCACCCGCGATCCCGCTCCCGACAACTAGGTCCGGCATGCTCCGCCCGCGCATCGTGGTCTGCCTGGACGTCCGCGACGGACGCGTGGTCAAGGGAACCCGCTTCGTGAACCTGCGCGACGTGGGCGATCCGGTGGAGCTGGCCGGCCGCTACGAGGCCGACGGGGCCGACGAGGTGGTCTTCCTGGACATCACCGCGTCCCACGAGGGTCGCGCCACGCTGCTGGACACGGTGCGCAGGACGGCGGAGGCCCTGTTCATCCCGCTGACGGTCGGGGGCGGCGTGGGAACCGTGGACGATGTGGGCGCGCTGTTGCGGGCCGGTGCCGACAAGGTGAGCGTTAACTCCGCCCTCGCCCGCGAGCCGGAACTCGCCGCCGAGGCCGCGGCGCGCTACGGCAGCCAGTGCCTTGTCGCCAGCGTGGACGCGGCCCGCGAGGGGGATGGATGGCGCGTGTACACGCACGGGGGCAGGTTGCCCAGAGACCTGGACGCGGTCGAGTGGGCTGCAGAATGCGCGCGCCGGGGGGCGGGCGAGATCCTTCTCACCAGCATCGACCGGGACGGCTCGCGCATCGGATACGATCTGGAGCTGACCCGGCAGGTCGCCTCGCGGGTATCGGTACCCGTGGTGGCCTCCGGCGGGGGTGGTTCGGCGGAGGACGTGCTGGATGTGCTCACCGCGGGAGGAGCTTCGGCCGCCCTGCTGGCCGGCATCCTTCACGACGGTGTGACCACCGTGACGAACATAAAGTCCGCACTCACGGCGCGCGGGATGTCGATGCGCGCTTCGAACGGCGCTGAAAGGAGCAGCCAGAGATGACCGTCCCACCGGATGCAGGGACCCGAAACGGGCCGCCGGCCACGCTTCCCGGCCGCCACATTCAGCATACCCGCGACCTGGCCTACGTCAGTTTCGACTCCGATGGCCTCGTTCCCGCGATCGCACAGGACGCCAGGACCGGCGAAATGCTCATGCTGGCGTACGCCAACCGCACCTCTCTCGCCCTGACCCTGGATACGGGCCAGATGTATTTCTGGTCCCGAAGCAGAAAGGAGATCTGGCGCAAAGGCGCGACATCCGGGAACGTACTCTCGCTGGTATCGCTGCATATGGACTGCGATGCGGACGCGGTGCTGGCGAAGGTGCGCCCGGCCGGGCCGGTATGCCACACGGGGACGCGAACCTGCTTCGTCGACCCGGGGAAGCACGAACCGGAGCCGACCGCCGCCGCGTCCGAGGAGGACGACCCGGAGGGACGACCCACCTTCCGCGGGGGCGAGGTGCTGGACAATCTCTGGGTCACCCTGCGCTCGCGTGCCGCGGAAATGCCGCCGGGAAGCAACACCGCGCGCCTGCTCGCGGACAGGAATCTCCGTCTGAAGAAGCTGGGCGAGGAGCTGGTGGAGCTGACCGTCGCCCTGACCCGGCGCGACCCCGCGGCGATAACCGGGGAAGCGGCTGACCTGCTGTACCACCTGATGGTCGCGCTGATGGGTGCCGGCGTCTCGCTCCACACCGTCGGCGCCGAACTCGCCCGCCGAGCGGGCGACGATCCACCTGGAAGGAGGAATGACCCATGACGTCCGCATTGCTTGCCATACTCACCATCGTCGCCGGCGGGCTCATCCGCCTGTTTTCCACCACCACGGGCCGCAATCCCGGCATGACCCGGCTCATCTCCTACGGGGTGATGGCGGCAGGCGTCGCGCTGCTGGCGATGAACTCCGTCATCCTGATCGATGTCGGCGAGGTCGGGGTGGAGCACTTTCTGGGACGGGTCAACCAGCGCGCACACGCGCAGGGGGTCCACGTCGTGAATCCCCTCGCGAACATCGAAAAGATGTCGGTGCGCGAGCAGAGCTTCCCGCAGGGAGGGACCGTCGAGCGCATCGAGGCACAGACCAGCGAGCAGTTGAACGTGACGCTGGAGGTGTCGGTTCTCTATCAGATCGAGCCCAGCCGGACTCCCACGCTCTTTCAGGAGCTGGGGACGGAGCGCCAGATCACCGCGGCCATCGTACTCAACTCAGTGCGCAACGGAGTCCGCGACGCGGTCGCAACGCGCTCCATCAACGAGATCTTCTCCCCGGACCGGGCGGAGCTGTCCGACAACATCGAGGCCGCCATCCAGGCCAGCGCCGAGGACCGCATCAACGTGGTGCAGGCGTTCGTGCGCGACATCCAGGCCCCGGAGGGCGTGCGCCAGGCCATCGAGGAGCGCCAGCAGCGCGAACAGCAGGTGGCCCAGGAGCGCTTCCAGACCGAGATCATCCAGGAGCGCGCCCGCCAGCAGATCGAGGAGGCGAGGGGCATCGCCGAGGCCCAGCGGATCATCTCCGAGGGCCTGACCCCCGAGTACCTGACGTTCCACTACATCGAGAAGCTGGGCGAGCTGCCCGCGGGTTCGGTGGTGTACGTGCCCACCGAGGGCGGGATCCCCCTGATGCGGTCCCTCGGCGGGAGCGACTAGCGGCCCGCAGACCGCTACCCGGTTGATGGGAAGGGGAAGGCGCCTGCTGCTGCTGGGGGTCGCGGCCACCGCGCTGGTGGCTGCGGCGACGTCGTGCTCACCCCTGTACGTCCTGCGCGCGGGATGGGAGGAGGCGCGCATCCTCACGGCCCGGCGGCCGATCGAGGACGTCATCGTCGACCCGGACACCGACGACCGCACGCGCGGCAAGCTCACCTTCGCCCGCCTGGCGCGCGCCTTCGCCATCGAGGAGCTGGGGCTCGATGTCGGCGACTCCTACACCACCTACACGCACCTCGACCGCGACACTCTGGCGATGGTGCTGTCCGCGGCCGAGCAGGACCGCCTGGCGGCGAGGACATGGTGGTTTCCGGTGGTGGGCCGGGTTCCCTACCGGGGATTCTTCGACCTGGACGATGCCCTCGACGAACAGCGCAAGCTGGAAGACGAGGGATTCGACACCTGGCTGCGCCCCACCTCCGCCTTCAGCACCCTGGGGTGGTTCTCGGACCCGCTGATGTCGACGGTGCTGCGCCAGGACGAGATCGGGGTGGTGCAGACCATCCTGCACGAAGTCTCGCACGCCCACCTATGGGTGCCGGGGAGCGTCCGCTTCAACGAGAGCTTCGCCACCTTCGTGGGCGACGCCGGCGCGGCCGCGTTCTTCTGCGCCGACTCGGGCGAGATCCCGACCGTGCGCTGCACGCGCGCGCGGCAGCGGTGGGGCGATGCGATGAAGTTCTCGGTCTTCCTGGACGGCCTGGTGGCGGACCTGGAGCGCGTTTACGGCGATGCCGGGCTCACCCGCGAGGAACGCCTGTCGGCGCGTGAACGGATCTTCACGGAGGCGCTGGAGCGCTTCACCGCCGAAGTGCAGCCGACCTTCGAGGCCAGCACCTACGCGGGGTTCGTGGACACTCCGCTCAACAACGCCACGCTGCTCGCGCGCATGCGCTACTATCACCGGTTGCCCGACTTCCAGGCGCTGCTCGATGCACACGGCGGCGATCTGGGCTCGGCCATCGCGGCGATCAAGGCGGGGACCGAGGAAGCCGGGGACCCGTTCGAGGTGCTCGGTAACCCGGGATAGACGTACAATGGACGAAATTCGCCCCAACCGACCCCGGCAGTGGACATGCAGCGACAGGAGAAGACCAATGACCACCACCGCAAGCCCCACGACGCACATGTGCGCCGCGCTGTCACTCGCCGCGCTGCTGGCCCTCGCGCCGCCGCATCCGGGCGCGGCGCAGTCCCATAGCCCGCCCGCCGAGCCGCCCGCCGAGTGGGGGCCGATCTCGATCAACCTGGAGGAGTTCGAGTACCCGCATCCGGTGGAGTTCATGAACCTGCGCGTCTACGACCAGGATGTGCGGATCGCCTACATGGACATCGCTCCGGTCGGGCCCGCGAACGGTCGCGCCGCGGTCTTCCTCCATGGAGGCAGCTACTACGGCTGGTACTGGAAGAGCCAGATCGAGGCCCTCGCCAACGAGGGGTACCGGGTCGTCGTGAAGGACCGGCTCGGCTGGGGAAAATCGTCCAAGCCGATTCTGCCGTACAGCATGAGCCTGCACGCCTCGAACACGGCCAGGCTCATGGAACACCTCGGCATCTCCGAGGCCGCTGTCATCGGACACTCCATGGGCGGGCAGATGGCGACCCGTTTCGCCTTCCTGTATCCGGAGAAGACGACTCATCTGGTCACCATCAACCAGATCGGTCTGACCGACAACCGCGCCGGGCGCGGGTTTCGTCCGTTCGATGGCGAGATCGACGCCGACCCGGACCTCCAGCGCGCCTACGAGGCGGACGTGCGGACCGACACGCGCCGCTACGTGGAGTGGAAGCCGGAGTACCTTGACCACCTGCGCATCCGGCACGGCCAGCGGCTGAGCGGGGACTGGCCCCGGCTCGCGTACGTGCGCCGGCTCGGCGGCAACCTGCGCTCGATGGACACCATCGTGGACGATTGGCCGCACATCAGGACGAAGGCGCTGATCCTCGGCGGCGAGATCGACGGACCGGACTTTCCCGCCAACGCCCGCCGGGCCGCCGGGATCCTGCCCAACGGGGAGCTCTTTCTCATCCCGAACATCGGCCACAACCCCCACGAGGAGGCGCCGGACATCGTCAACGCGGAGCTGATCCGCTTCCTGGGCACCGATCCCCGCGAGTAGCTTGCGAGAGGCCGGACCCGGGGCGAACGTATGGGCATGGAAGAGAGGCCCTCCCCGAGCTACTCCCCCTCCCAGGTCGAAGCGAAGTGGCAGCGGATCTGGGAGGAACGCGGCGCCAACTCCTTCTCGACAGAGGAGCTTCGCGGTTCCCGGTCGCCCTACTTCAACCTGATGATGTTCCCCTACCCCTCTGCGGAGGGGCTTCACGTGGGCAACATCTACGCCTTCACCGGGGCGGACATCCACGGGCGCTTCCAGCGGCTGCGCGGCCACGATGTCTTCGAGCCCATCGGCTTCGACGCCTTCGGCATCCACTCCGAGAACTTCGCGCTGAAGCACGGGACGCATCCCATGGATCTGATCCCGGCGAACGTGGCCAACTTCACGCGCCAGCTGCGCCGCATCGGCGGGATGTTCGACTGGGATCACTCGGTGGACACGACTGCCCCCGACTACTATCGCTGGACCCAGTGGATCTTCCTGAAGCTGTTCGAGGCCGGGCTCGCGGAGCGCAAGAAGGCGCCGGTCAACTGGTGTACGTCGTGCAAGACGGTGCTGGCCAACGAACAGGTCGAGGACGGCCGCTGCGAGCGCTGCGACGCCACCGTCGAACAGCGCGTGATCGCGCAGTGGTTCTTCCGCATCAGCGACTACTCGCAGCGGCTGCTCAACAACCTGGACCACATCGACTGGTCGGAGTCGACGCGCAAGGCGCAGGCCAACTGGATCGGCCGCAGCGAGGGCGCCCGACTCGTATTCCCGGTGGCCGGCTCGGATGACGTGATCGAGGTCTTCACCACCCGCCCGGACACGATCTTCGGGGCGACGTACATGGTACTCGCGCCCGAGCACCCGCTGGTGGAGCGCATCACCGCCCCGTCCCACCGCGACGACGTGCGCGCGTACGTGGACCGCGTGGCCGCGATGGACGTGGTCAGCCGCCAGAAGACCGCCGGCGAGAAGAAGACCGGCGTCTTCACCGGAGGCTACTGCGTGAACCCCGCAACCGGGGCCGAAATCCCGATCTGGATCGCCGACTACGTGCTGGCGGGGTACGGCACCGGGGCGATCATGGCGGTGCCCGGCCACGACGAGCGCGACTTCGAGTTCGCGAACGAGTTCGGATTGCCGGTGGTGCGCGTGGTGGCGGGACCGGACGACGACGCCGACACCCCGCTCGACGAAGCCTACACCGACCACGATGCCGGCCACATGGTCAACTCCGGCCGCTTCGACGGGATGAGCGTCGCGGAGGGGAAGGCCGCCATCACCGCCGACCTGGCGGAGCGGGGACTGGGCGAGCAGCAGGTCAACTACCAGTTGCGCGACTGGTGCATATCGCGCCAGCGCTACTGGGGCCCGCCCATCCCCATCGTGTACTGCCCCGAGTGCGGCGCAGTCCCGGTTCCCGAGCGCGAACTGCCGGTGATCCTTCCCCGCGTCGAGGACTTCAAGCCCGACGACGACGGCGTGAGCCCGCTCGCGCGCGTGGAGTCGTGGTACAGCGTGGACTGTCCGGCCTGCGGAGCCGCCGCGCGCCGCGAGACCGACGTCTCGGACACCTTCCTGGACAGCTCCTGGTATTTCCTGCGCTATCCCTCGGTCGGAGACGACGCAATCGCCTTCGACCCCGACATCACCCGGCGCTGGCTGCCGGTGAACAGCTACATCGGCGGCAACGAGCACGCGGTGCTGCACCTGATGTACGCGCGCTTCATCACCATGGCGCTTCACGACATCGGGCTGCTGGACTTCGAGGAGCCCTTCACCCGCTTCCGCGCCCACGGCATCATCGTCAAGGACGGGCGCAAGATGTCGAAGACCAGGGGCAACGTGGTCACGCCCGATCCGGTCATCGAGGAATTCGGCGCCGACACCTTCCGCCTGTACCTGATGTTCCTGGGACCCTTCACCGAGGGCGGGGACTATCGCGACGACGGCATCCGGGGACCGCTGGGCTTTCTGAGGAGGCTCTGGGACGCCGTGCTGCGCGCCGCGGACAACGACGCGGACCCCGATCCCCGCCTCGAGGGGCAGCTCCACCGCACCATCGAGCAGGTGACGCGCCAGATCGCGGACCTCCAGTACAACACCTGCATCTCGGGGATGATGGAGTACCTGAACGCGGTGCGCGCGGGGGGACGGCGGCCGGCGCGGGCCGAGATCGAGCCCGTGGTGCTGATGGTGGCGCCCTTCGCGCCGCACATCGCCGAGGAGCTGTGGGAGCGGCTCGGGCATGGAGGCGGCGTCTTCGGACGCGCCCGCTGGCCCGAATACGATCCCGAGAAGGCCAGGCGGCGCATCGTCAAGCTTGCGGTACAGGTCAACGGCAAGGTGCGCGGCACCATCGAGGGGCCTTCGGAGATGAGCCGGGACGATGCGGAGGCGCTCGCGCGCGAGCAGGAGAACGTCGCGCGCTTCCTCCAGAACGGGTCCGTGCGACGGGTGATCTACGTGCCGGGGCGGCTGATCAACCTGGTGGTCGGGTGAGGTTGTTCCGTCCCGACGCGCGGCCGCGCCACGCGAACCCCATCCGCTGATGCGACGTTCCACGTCCTCGCCGCCCGTCGACTATGCGTTTTACACAATTTACGCATTTTGCGTATTTGCTCCCGCATCCTGAGGAAAGGCTGAAATGCCCGCTTCCCCGCTTCCTGACCCCGCACTCTCGCGGCTCGCCGTCGACGCCGTGCGCGTGCTCTCCATGGACGCCGTGCAGAAGGCCAACTCCGGGCATCCGGGGGCTCCGATGGGGTTGGCGCCGGTGGGGTATCTGCTCTGGACCCGGCACCTGCGCCACAACCCGGCGAACCCGGAGTGGAGCAACAGAGACCGCTTCGTGCTGTCGGCGGGGCACGCGTCGATGCTCATCTACTCGCTGCTGCATCTGACCGGATACGACCTGCCGCTGGAGGAGATCCGGCAGTTCCGGCAGTGGGGTTCACGCACACCCGGGCACCCGGAATACGGGCACACGGTGGGAGTCGAGACCACTACCGGCCCGCTCGGTCAGGGAGTGGCGAATTCGGTGGGGATGGCGCTCGCCGAGCGCTGGCTGGCGCACCGGTTCAACCGGCCCGGGCACGCCGTGGTGGACCATCACACCTGGGCGCTCTGCTCCGACGGCGACCTCATGGAGGGGATCTCGCACGAGGCGGCGGAGTTCGCCGGACACCAGCGTCTGGGCAAGCTGATCTGGGTGTTCGACGACAATCAGGTCACCATCGACGGCGGGACGGACCTCTCCTGCTCCACCGACCACGAGCAGCGCTTCCGCTCGTACGGGTGGGACGTGCGCCGGGTGGACGACGGCACCGACCTGGCCGCTCTCGACGCGGCGGTCGCGGGGGCAAGGGCGGAGACGGAGCGGCCTTCCCTGGTGGTCGTGCGCACCACCATCGGGTACGGCAGCCCCGGCAAGGCGGGGTCGTCGTCGTCGCACGGCGCGCCGCTGGGGGTGGAGGAGGTGGGCGCCACCAAGCGCAACCTGGGCTACCCGTCCGGCGACCCCTTCCACGTGGAGGCGGAAGCGCTGGCGCACTGGCGGGAGACGGCGGCGCGGGGGGCGGGGCTGGAGGAGGAGTGGCGGGGCCGGTGGGAGGCCTACCGGGCGGAGCATCCGGCCGCGGCCGAGGAGCTGCGGGCGGCCCTGGCGGGCGAGCTGCCGGCCGACTGGGACGCGGACATCCCCGACCTGAGCGCGCCGCCGAAGCCGCTCGCGACCCGCGTGTACTCCGGGCAGGTGCTTCAGGGACTGGGCCGGCGCATCCCCAACCTGCTGGGCGGCTCGGCCGACCTGGCCGGCTCCAACAAGACCACTCTGCCCTGGGAGGACAACCTGCTCGCCGGGACGCCGGGCGCGCGCACCATCCATTTCGGCGTCCGCGAGCACGCCATGGGCGGCATCCTGAACGGGCTGGCCCTGCACGGCGGCGTGCGCCCGTACGGGGGCACCTTCCTCATCTTCTCGGACTACATGCGCCCGTCGATCCGGCTGGCGGCGCTCATGCATGTGCCGGTCACCTACGTGTTCACCCACGACAGCATCGGCGTGGGCGAGGACGGCCCCACCCACCAGCCCATCGAGCAGCTGATGTCACTGCGCGCGATCCCGGGCGTGCTCGACCTGCGACCCGGCGACGGGCCCGAGACGGCGGAGGCGTGGCGGGCGGCGCTCGCGTACGCCGGCGGGCCCAGCTTCCTGGCGCTCACCCGCCAGGCGGTGGCGATCATCGACCGCGACGAGGCGGCCCCCGCGAGCGGGCTGCACCGCGGCGGCTACGTCCTGCTGGAAGCGGACGGCGGCGACCCGGAGGCGATCCTCATCGCGAGCGGCTCCGAGGTGGGGGTTGCCGTGCAGGCGCGCGCGGTGCTCCAGGCGGAGGGCGTGCCAACGCGGGTGGTCTCGCTTCCCAGTTGGTTCCTTTTCTCCCGTCAGCCGCAGGGTTACCGCGACGAGGTGCTTCCTCCGGAGGTCAGGGCGCGCGTGTCAGTGGAAGCAGGAACCACGGCCGACTGGACCCGCTGGACCGGCGACCGCGGCGCCTCGGTGGGCATCGACCACTTCGGGGCGTCGGCCCCCGGTGCGGTGCTGTTCGAGAAGTTCGGGATCACGACGGAGGCGGTGGTGGCTAAGGCGCGCGCGCTGGCGAGAGTGCCGGAGCCGGTGCCGGGATAGCCCTCAACGACGCTTCCGACCGCGACGCGCGGAGAGGTCACACGGTCCAGCTTGCGGGCACGGAGCAAGTCCGCGTCGGAGCGTGGCAGAGTCACTCTTGCTCCGCTGAACGATGGTCGATCTCGGCCATCATGGCCTGGCTGACAAAGTCTTCGGTGCGATCCGCTTCCGCACCAAGCGTCAGCACCTCGGCGTAACGAACACGTTGGACGAAGATGCGCCTACCGTCGATCTCGACCGAGAACACCACCCCTTTTTCGTCGAATTCCCAGATGAGAAAGAGCTCAAGCGAAAAGGTCTTCCCTTCGCGACCCGCGTAGTCCCGCCAAAGAGATCTGCTCTCCAACCTGAGCCTTGGTTCGTTGGAGAGCCGAAATCCCGGCACCACCACATACTCCTTCAGGCTTTCCCACAGGCGACTTCCGAACGAGCCTACGCCTTGGACGACGTCTCTCTGACCGCGTTTGACAAAGAACTGCCAACTGCTAGCCGCAAACAAATCACCCAAGGGCTCAAGCGTCTCCTTGACACGTTGAAACGTCGGACGAATCCGTTGGCTAACAATATCGTCCAGCAATTCGACATCGGACGCCTTCGGCTCATCAGCCCTGTGGCGTCGGACGAAGAAAGCAATCTCCTTTCCTACATCCTCGCTCTCTCGGAGTGATTCTCCCTTCGCAGCTCGGATCGCAAGGCCAAGCGACCACAGGACACTCTCCAGCATGAACCCCTCAAGCGGCGCCATTCGACCCAGATCGGCGTTCTGCAGCGCCCCGATGTAGCGGTCCCGCTCGGCGCTCTTGATCACCATCGGAGGCAAACCGGACCTCAGCAGAACGTAGTTGGTCAGAAGCCGCGCGGTTCGCCCATTTCCGTCATCGAACGGATGAATGCGCAGGAAATTCCAGTGTGACCGGGCCAGAAACAGCGGCAATTGCGACTCGCTCATGTCCGAGTCGCGCAAGTCGCGCCGAAAGTCATGGACCCACGCCTGCATGAGCGCCGGCGTCTCCTCGGGCTCCGCGAACCGATGGATTTCCCCGGTAGCAGTTCGTACGTGGTTCGGCTGGGTCTTGTACTCACCCGGAACGATCCGTTTCCGGGTCTGCTGCCCGTCCGGGGTCTGTGCAATGTGCCAGAACGGCTCCTTGAGAAGCATCTTGTTCAGATCCCGGATGTCGCCCTCTCCCAGGATCCGCTCTGCGGTGGCCAAGTGTCGCGTATGGTCGATAGCCACATCGTGCGCCTTCATCTCCTCGTAGTGCCGCATCGGGTGCCCACCGGATGTGCGGCCGAAGATGAGCAGCAACTCGGTCTCGTGGTAGGTAAGCGTGTTTCCCTCGATGTGGTTGCTGTTGTAGTTCCACTCGAGACGCAGTTTCCTCCACAGCCGCTCGTCATCTTCCTCACGCATGGTTGCCCGGCGTTCCCGCCATGCCGCGATCGCCACCGCCAACGCCTTCGAATCCATCATCCTCCCCCGCACGTTCCGTCCGTCTCCGTCCCCGCGGCTCGTACCCCGCCGGGCGGAGGCTGCACCAATGTGCAAACTGACACATGAGAGTTCCAAGTTCTCTCCCTCACGGCCCCAACACCCCCACCGGAATAACGCCCACGCCATCGGGCCGCTGGTATCCGTGACCGCTGCCGGTGATGACAGCGAGCGCTGCCGGCTGACCGGTGCACCCAATCGTGGTTTTGCAACGATATCGGTCGTGCTTTTGCAATCGATGTGACCGACTATTTGCAATGCCATCAATCGTGTCTTCGCAATTCCATCAGCCGTGGATTTGCAATTCGCCCGGCTCCGCCCAGGGACACGTTCCCAATCGGCTACAGGCTTGCAGCTAGCCCTGAACCGTGGTCCGAAGCGGCGTCCGCCAGATCACTCTGCCAGTGCCCGGCAACTCCTTACGTGCGCTTCCTGCTCGGCGGTCTCGATGGCGCGCCAAGACCGCGATTCGCGCACGCGGCTGATCGCATCCTCCGGCGGCGTGCCGAGTTCGACCATGAGCCGCGGGGTGTCGAAAGCCAGGCATCCCCCGAGACCCACCAGCATCCTGCATGGGCTGAAGGCGCTACCTGCCGGCGACACGTCCCGCCGTCGCGAGCGCGCGGCGGACAAGGGCTTGCTCGATCATTTCAGTCGGCGACGCCGCGCCGGCGGGCGAATCGGCGCGGGCGCGCAGTGCGTCCGCGGCCTCGGCATCCGCAGACCCGCCGCCGGGCCCACCGCCCACATCCCCGACAACCCCGAGCAGAAACCGCACCATCCGCTCGTCCGGATCGAAGGGACGGCCCTGACCGAGCGATTCCGGCCACTCGAGCGCCGTCTCCAGATGGCCACGAGCGGCCGCGCGATTCCCGGCATCGAGTTCGTCCAGCGCGGCCCCGACATGCGCGAACTCGTACAGGCGGTGGCTCTCGCGGGCGTTCTCCGAGGGAAGGACGCGCGTCTCCGCCAGAATCCGGATCGCCTCGCCGTTGTCGCCCGCCTGGAGGAGGCCGCGCACGTGGAGGAGGTCGAGGTTGAAGTCGCCCGGGAAGAGTTCCCGGCCCCGATCGGACGCCTCCAGCGCCTCCGCCCATCGTCCAGCCTCCTGCAGGTGCCGGACGAGGGCGATGCGGAGGAGACGGCTGTCGGGATCCAGGGCGGCCGCGCGACGGAAGTCCGGCCCCGGGTCACCGCCCATCGCCTCCGCCAAGTGCGCGCGCGCCGCGTACGCGGGTCCGTAGTCGGGTTCGTCGCCGAGGGCTGCCAGCACGTCGGCCGCTTCGGCGTCGCGGTCGAGCGCCCACAGGTTGAGGCCCAGCAGGTAGCGCCAGGCCCAGTGCGGGTCTTCGGCAGCCGCCCAGCGCAGCACCGGCAAGGTCTCGGGCCGGTAGGGGAAGGCGAAAGCGGGATCGACCCCGCCGCGCAGCATGTCGGCATCGTCAGCCAGGAAGGCGCGCCACGCCGCGGCCACCGGGCCGCCGGCCACCTCGTCAGCCAGCTCCAGCAGGTAGGCGGCATCGTCCGGCAGCCCGCGGTTGGCGTAGCCCACGGCGAGTTCCAGCAGCGTCTGCTCCGGATACTCGCTCCGCATCGATGCGGCGAGGCGGGCGGCGGCCCCGTCCGCGGGCTCTCCGTATCGATCGTCGCGCGCCGCGAGGTACCGTTCGGCCAGGAAGAAATGGTTGAGTGGATCAAGCTCGAGCAGCTCCGCGAGCACACGCGCCGCGCCGATCCCGTCCCCCGCCAAACGCGATGCGATCGCCAGCACTTCCCGGGCCGGAATGCTCCCCTGATCATGTTCGAGCGCCAGCGCGGCGTTGCGGCGTGCCGCCGCCAGATCTCCACCGTCGAGCGCCAGTTCCGCCAGCCGAACGCGCGCCGCGGCCCGGAAGGCCACCGACCGAGCCGCCCAGCCGAACGAGTCGAGCGCGTCGGCGCGGCGCCCCAGGGCGAGGTACAGGTTCCCGGCAAGGAAGTTGGCCTCCGGATCGTACGTGTCGAGCTGGAGCGCACGGCGCGCATGGACGAGGCCCTCCTCGTAGCGGGCCGACCTCAGCGCCAGCGCGCCGAGACCCAGCAGCGCCTGCCGATTCCACGGTTCGGCGGCGAGCGCCCGGTCGTAGAGCGCCCGCGCCTCAGGGTAGAGCCGGCCACGCGCCAGCTCTCGTGCCTCGAACACGAGCCGATCCGTCTCCGGGAGGGCATCCCAGGCCTCGGCGTTCGTCGCGAACGGCCGGGACAGCGCGCGATCACCATCGAGTCCGCAAATCCCGCCAAACCCGGCCTCTCCCGGATTCGAGCAGCCCTCCAGACCGAGTCCGGGCGCCGAAACGCGCCAGGGGCCGTCGGGGTCCACGTCGAACTCGACCACCACCGGCTCCAGCGGTTCGAGCGCCACCGTGCGCGCCCCCACCTGTTCGCCGCCGGACCACGCAGTCACCGTGTCGGCACTTGTCCCGAAGGCCTGAACCACCACCCGAAGGCGGCCATCCTCCTGCTCGACGTGCATGGCGCCGTGGGGAGAAGCGTCGGTCAGGCCGCCGGTCCCCTCCAGCGGAAACCAGACCTCCGTCCAGCGGCTGGCCGAGAGAGGCTCGAACCCGGCCTGCGAGATGGGGTTGCGATCCGCCCCCGGCTGGTACTGCACGTGCAGCCGCCCCGCCTGGAACTCGACATATTGCCCGTCCGTGTCGGTGAGGAGGTCCTCCCAGATCCCGCCTTCGCGCGACAGCGCCCAGAGCCACATCTTGCGCCCGGGCATCTCTTCATGCGGCGCCCAGTGTCCCCAGCCGTAACCATCGTCGTGATAGTAGCCGCCGAAGAAGTCGTTCAGCGCGCCCACGACGTGGTACGACTTGCTCCTCCCGAACGCGTTGTTGCTGTAGAAGGGCAGGAAGCGCCCGTCCTCGTCCGCGGGCCAGGAGCGCACCCGCCCGGAGTGCTCCAGGTAGGCGTTTCCGGGCACGAACAGCTCCAGGTCGTCCTGCGCGAAGGCCGCGGCCGTCATCCAGTTGTAGTAGGGCTGCTCCAGCGGGGTCGGATTGTACCAGAGAACGTGCGTCTCGAAGGCGGCCCGGTCCGGAGGCAGGCGTATCTCGACGCGCCACGGGGTGCGCGACGGGAGGTCCATGGCGCCCACGATGGCGCTCACGCTGCCGTCCGCGTTCTCCCGCAGGTCATAGTCGACGGGGGTGGCGGTGGCCGGCGTGTGCCCGATCACCCCGAAGTTGAATTCGATGCCGCCCGAGGTCCACGGGCCGCGCAGGGCGATGTCCCGGAATTTCATCACCTCGTTCCGGTAGATGAACTCGTGGCCGGTCGCCTTCACCACCGCGCCCCACACCTTGCCGCCTACTTCGGGAAGGACGAAGACCTCGATGAGATCGTTCTCCATCCGCACCACGTTCCATTCCCTCGGCTCGGGCGTCGCCGCGTATCCCTCGAAGGTGTGGTAGGGATACAGCCTGCGGTCGGTGGCGAGCACCGGCACGGGATTCGGGTCGGAGAACGGATAGGTTTCGAGGACGCGCACCTCCTCGGAGATGCGGGCACGCGGCCCGGGGGGCGCGCACGAGGCGGTGATCATGACGGCGCACAGGATGCTCGTGCCCAGCAGCCCCTGTTGAACCACCGACGGCATGCGAGCGCCCGCGTGTCTCACCCATACGCGTCGTTCGACGCTGCGCTCCGGCCAAATCGCCCTGCATCCAGCCCTTCGCCAATCTGATGACATGTCACCTCGTCCGGTATCTTCCACGTATGGCCCCTCGGTAATCTACGACCCCACGACTCTCGCCAACCTCGCGGAGATCTCCCAAAGCCCGGCCCCTACATGTTCCGCCGGTACTGCCCGCCCACTTCGTACAGCACGCCCGTGATCTGCCCCAGCGTACACACCTTGCAGGCCTCCATGAGCGCGGCGAAGGTGTTTCCGCCCGCCAGCGCCACCCGCCTCAGCTCGTCGAGCGCGGCGTCGGCACGGCCCCGGTTGCGCGCCCTGAAAGCCCGGTTTGACGCGATGGCGTAGTCCTTCTCTTCGGGGTTGGCGCGGATGACCTCGTCGGGAACCCGCGTGGGCGATCCCTCGGGCCCCAGGAAAGTGTTCACCCCCACGATGGGCAGCTCCCCGCTGTGCTTGCGCGACTCGTACTCGAGCGATTCGTCCTGGATGCGGCCGCGCTGGTACATGCGTTCCATCGCCCCGAGCACGCCTCCGCGCTCCGACAGCCGCAGGAACTCGCGCATCACCGCCTCCTCCACCAGGTCGGTCAGCTCCTCGATGATGAACGAGCCCTGCAGCGGGTTCTCGTTCTTCGAAAGCCCCAGCTCCCTGCTGATGACCAGCTGAATCGCCAGTGCACGGCGCACGCTCTCCTCGGTGGGCGTGGTGATGGCCTCGTCGTAGGCGTTGGTGTGCAGCGAGTTGCAGTTGTCGCAGAGGGCGTAGAGGGCCTGCAGCGTGGTGCGGATGTCGTTGAAGGCGATCTCCTGCGCGTGCAGGCTGCGTCCCGAGGTCTGGATGTGATACTTGAGCCTCTGCGAGCGGGCGTTGGCGCCGTACACGTGCTTCATCGCCTTCGCCCAGATGCGGCGCGCAACCCTCCCCAGGACCACGTATTCCGGGTCCATGCCGTTGGAGAAGAAGAACGACAGGTTGGGCGCGAAGTCGTCGACGCGCATCCCGCGCGAGCGGTAGTACTCGACGTAGGTGAAGCCGTTGGCGAGGGTGAGCGCGAGCTGGGTGACGGGGTTGGCGCCGGCTTCCGCGATGTGGTATCCCGAGATCGAAACCGAGTAAAAGTTCCGCACCCCTTCGTCGATGAAGTACTGCTGGATGTCGCCCATCAGCCGGAGCGCCAGCTCGATGGAGAAGATGCAGGTGTTCTGCGCCTGATCCTCCTTGAGGATGTCGGCCTGGACGGTGCCTCGGACCACGGCGAGGGTCTCGCGCCGGATGCGCTCGTAGACGTCGGCGGCAAGGACCTCGTCGCCGCTCACGCCGAGCAGCATCAGGCCGAGGCCGTCGTTGCCTTCGGGAAGCGCGCCCTGGTAGCGGGGACGCTCCACGCCGCGCTCGTGGTACAGGGCCTGGATGCGCTCCTCGACCTCGGCCTCGAGACCGTTCTCTCGTATGTGGAGTTCGCACTGCTGGTCGATGGCCGCGTTGAGGAAGAAGCCGAGCAGCATGGGCGCCGGGCCGTTGATGGTCATGGACACGCTGGTGGACGGGTTCGCGAGGTTGAACCCGGAGTACAGCTTCTTGGCGTCGTCCACCGAAGCCACGCTCACGCCCGAGTTGCCCACCTTGCCGTAGATGTCCATGCGCTCGTCCGGATCCTCGCCGTAGAGCGTCACCGAGTCGAAGGCGGTGGAAAGCCGGTTGGCCAGGCTGGCGCGGCTGAGGAAGTGGAAGCGCCGGTTGGTGCGCTCGGGACCGCCCTCGCCCGCGAACATGCGCTGTGGATGCTCCTCCAGGCGCCGCAGGGGGAAGACCGCGGCGGTGTAGGGAAACGCCCCCGGGACGTTCTCGGTGAGCCGCCAGCGCAGCACCTCGCCCCAGTCGTGAAAGCGGGGGAGCACCACTCGCGGGATGCGCGAGCCGGCGAGCGATTCGCTGTAGAGGCTCCGCTCCACGGTCCGCCCGCGAACCTCATAGGCGTAGGTGTCGGCCTGGTAGCGGCGCTTCACCGCCGGCCATTCCTCGAGCAGGGCCAGGCTGCGTTCGTCGAGCCGCGCGCGCGTATTGCGGTAGAGGTCGATCAGGCGGGCGAGCGCTTCGTCCTCCCCATCCGCGATGTGCAGTTCGGGCGCGACTTCTTCCGTTTCGTCTCCGCCGCCAGCGTCCGGGTCGGTCCGCAGCAGCCGGATCGCCCCGTGCAGTTGATACAGCTGGCGGGCCAGCGCGGCCTGTTCGTCCACGCGGCGGCCGTAGTCGCGGCCCGCCTCCACGATCTCGGCCAGGTAGCGGGTGCGCTCGGGGGGTATCGGCGTGTGCTCCGCCCGGTCGTCGTCGACGGGGTCGCGTTCGGTCGCGAGCGCCGCGCCCGTCTTGCGCCGCAACTGGTCGAGCAGCGCCAGGTACAGGCGGTTCACGCTGGCGTCGTTGAAGCGCGAGGCCACCGTTCCGTACACCGGGAGCGCCTCGTCGGGCACGCTCCACAGGCGGTGGTTGCGCCGGTACTGCTTGCGCACGTCCCGCAGCGCGTCCAGCGCCCCTGGGCGGTCGAACTTGTTGATGGCAACCACATCCGCATAGTCCAGCATGTCGATCTTCTCGAGCTGGCTGGCGGCGCCGTATTCGGCCGTCATCACGTACAGCGACACATCCGAATGCCCCACCACCTCGGCGCCGAACTGACCGATCCCGGGCGTCTCGATGATGACCAGGTCGTAGCCCGCGGCCTTGCAGACGTCCACCGCCTGGCGCACGTGCGGCGACAGGCCGAGCGTCGAGGCGCGGGTGGCCAGCGAGCGCATGTACACCCGCGGGCTCGCGGCGGCGTTCACCCGGATGCGGTCGCCCAGGAGCGCGCCCCCGGTCCGCCGCTTGGACGGGTCCACCGAGATGATCGCGACCCGGCCGTCCGAGGTGCCGGACAGGTAGCGCCGCACCAGCTCGTCCACCAGCGACGATTTGCCCGAGCCGCCCGTGCCCGTGACGCCCAGCACCGGCACCCGCCGGGCTGTCGCCATCTCGGCCACCATCTCCATCGCTTCGTCGGCACCGGCGTAGCCGTTCTCGGCCGCCGAGATCAGGCGCGCCACCGCGCCCGCGTCCCCCTGCCCGAGCGCGCGCACCTCGCCCACCGGATCCTCGAGCGACGTTCGCACCGAATCGCGCGCGCCCTTCAGCACCTCGTCGATCATCCCCTGAAGCCCCATCGCCCGCCCGTCATCGGGAGAGAAGACCCGGTCGATGCCGCGCCGGTGCAGCTCCTCGGCCTCCG
The DNA here is from genome assembly GCA_028819075.1 of Gammaproteobacteria bacterium. NCBI lineage: Bacteria > Pseudomonadati > Pseudomonadota > Gammaproteobacteria > Gammaproteobacteria bacterium. The sequence continues at coordinate 50,050 of JAPPMM010000061.1, read as the reverse complement.
CGGGCAGAATGGTCCCGCCGCCGCCGCCGAAGATGCGGATGTCCGCGCCCCGCTCGCGCAGCAGGTCGCGCACGTAGGTGAAGAACTCCATGTGACCGCCCTGGTACGAGCTGATCGCGATGGCGTGCGCGTCTTCCTGGACCGCGCACTCCACGATCTCGAGGGCGGACCGGTTGTGCCCCAGGTGGATGACCTCCGCACCCGAATCCTGGAGGATCCGGCGCATCACGTTGATGGCGGCGTCGTGCCCGTCGAAGAGCGACGCCGCCGTGACTACGCGGATGGGCTGAGCGGTGCTCGGCGGGGCGGCAGCAAGGCGATCCATCCAGCCTCCTTCACGGAACGATCACCGGGAGCGCCGACGGGACGACATCGACCCGCACCTCGCCCGTGCGCGACTGATGCACGTCGCCGTCGACCTCGTAACGTACGCGCTCGTCGAACTGTACGGCAAAAGCGCGGTCCTGACGCAAAGAGACCTCCTTCGCCCCCACATGCCTGCCCTTCTCGGCCAGGCTGAACAGGCGCGCTCGGCCCAGGGGCGAGGAATCGGCGATCGCGCACGCGTCCAGACGGCCGTCCTCGAGGTCCGCGTCCGGAGCGATCGGGAATCCGCCCCCGAAGATGCGTCCGTTCGATATCGTGAGTATGAGATGCCGTCCTTCGGTGCTCCATCCGCCGCCGTCCGTCAGCCGGAGCCGGGGACTCCTGTACAGGAACAGTTGCTGCAGCGCGGTGACCTTGTACAGGACCGCTCCCCGCAGGAAGCGTGCCCGCAGCGTGGCATCGATGACCGCGATGTCGAAGCCGAAGCCGACCAAGTTCAAGAAGTGGCGCGGTGCATCCCGCCAGGGCTCGGCGTCATCCACCTCCGGATGCGGGGCCGGCCGCCACTCCGACACCACCCGCCCGACATCGATGCGCCGGGTCCGGCCCGCCGCCAGCGCCGCCACGGCCTGCTCCGGGTCGCCGTAGCTGAGCCCGAGGCTCTTGCCGAAGTCGTTGCCGGTTCCCGAAGCCAGCAGTCCCAGCGTGACATCCGGGCGCCCGGCCGCCACCACGCGATCCGCCACCTGGCTCCAGGTGCCGTCGCCGCCGACCGCCACGACCAGCTTCGCACCCCCGGCGATGGCCCTGTCCGCGAGTTCGGCTTCCTCGCCGGGCGCCGTGGTCGCCGCCCACTCCCAGGAAGCGAGGTGCCTCTTGAGAAGTTCCCGGTAGAGCGGGATGCGGCGCGCGCCCCGGCCGTGCCCCGAGGCCGGGTTGAAGATGACGAAGGTGCGCGCCCTGCCGCTCAGATGCGCTCGAGCTCCTCGAATACCTGGACGCCGTCCGTCATCCACTGCTCGCGGAACGGATAGGTGGCCACCTGGTCCAGCGTGAGCTGGGAGGTCATGGGATGCTCGTGGAGCTTCAGCGACCCGGCCTCCTCCTCGTGCTCGCTGTGCGGCCCCCGCATGTGGATGTCCACCTTGAAGCGGTCTTCGCCGTTGATCATGAACGACTGGTACAGGTGATCGACGGGCTCCGAATCGTGGTCCGCGACCTCGAAGTCCAGGATCGGCCGATCGCCCTCGCTCACCTCCACGCGCATGCGCCCGTCCGAAGGCAGAAAGCGGATGTCGAGGTCCTGCATGTAGTGCGGAAGGTGCCAGCGCTCGATGGCGTGCTCGCGCGACGCCTCGGTGCTCGTGCCCACCAGGAAGGGATAGAAGGCCGATTTCGCCATGCCCTGGCCCGGGGCGATCAGCGGCGGCACGATCACGGAAAGCACGATCTCCTGATAGGTGCCGACCATGCTGCCGGTGAAATCGAAGGCCGTGACGGCGAGGATGCTGGCTTCGTGCTGGACTTCGAGCGGCTGAAGGTGCGGGGGAAGGATGCGCCGGGCGTCCGACGTTGCGATCTCGAAAAAGGCGCTGACGGCCTGGGAATAGTGATATCGGGTCAGGGGCATTTTCCGTATTTCTGGAGGATGGAGATGATGATTTCGGCGCCCTCCTCGAGTTCGGATCGGGTGTGCGCCGCCGAGATGGACATGCGGAAGCGTGACTTGTGCTTGCCCACGGCGGGGAAGCGGACCGGGTTGATGTAGACCCCCCGGTGCAGAAGGTCCTCGGCGATCTGGAAGATGCCGGCGTCGTCGCGGATCATGATCGAGATCACCTGCGAGGTGGAATCGCCCACGTCCACGCCGGCCTCGCCCAGCAGCCCATGCATGTAGCGGGCATTGTCCCAGAGCCTGTCGCGCAGCTCCGGCTCGGCCCTCGCGATCTCCAGCGCCTTCAGCAGGCCGGCCGTGACCGGGGGCGGAAGCGCGCACGAGAACACCCGGGAGCGCGCGAAGCCGCGCAGGTAGTAGATGAGCTCGGCCGGGCCGGCGACGAACCCGCCCAGGCCCCCGAGGCTCTTTGAAAACGTGCCCAGGTGGATGTCGACCTCGTCGTCGAGGCCGAAATGCTCCGCGACGCCGCGGCCGTTCGGACCGTAGACGAAGGTGGAATGCGCCTCGTCGATGAGCAGACGCGCACCGTGCTTCCTGCAGACGTCGACGATCTCGGGCAGCCTGGCCACGTCACCGTCCATCGAGTAGACGCCCTCGACGACCACCAGCTTCTTGCCGCTGAATCCGCGGAGCTTGCGGTCGAGATCCTCCGGGTTGTTGTGCTTGAAGAAACGTGAGGTCGCCTTGGAGAGGATCATGCCGTCGACGATGCTGGCGTGGGCCAGCTTGTCGGCCACGATCAGGTCGCCGGGACGCATCAGCCCCGAGATGAGCCCCACGTTGGCGCTGTATCCCGTCGGGAAGATGAGGGCGCCTTCCTTGCCCTTGAAGTCCGCCATCTCCGTCGCCAGCCGCTTGTACAGGTCCATGGTGCCCGAAAGCACCGGCGACCCCGAGGCTCCGGCGCCGTACTTGCGAACCGCGTCGCAGACCGCCTCGATCACTTCGGGACGATAGGAAAGGCCCAGGTAGTTGTAGGACGCGAAGTTGATCAGTCCCTCGCGCGTCTCGCTCGTCTTGGGATCGCCGATCTCGACCCGCGTCGCGGGCGCCGAGCCCATCGGCAGCCCGTAGAGGTAGTAGCCTCCGTCGAACTCGGCGTCCTTCCACCATTCGCCGAACGGCTGCAGGATGCTGAACGGATCCGTGCCCGCCGCGAAGTAGAAGTTGGTGTAGTCGTAGTCGCTCAGCCCGCGAAGCGGCGGGCGCTCATCCCCAGGCTCGGCTCGGCGCTGGGCCACGGCCGTCCTTCCGTCCGTCGCGGCGGCGAAGGAATCCCCGGTCCCGTCGCGGACCGCCCGTCGCGTTGACGCCGAAGCGGATTTCCTGCTAGCGTTTCCGTTGTCACTCATATGTTTGCCCGATGTTCTTCCGATCGGACCACACCCGCCATACAGGACACGTCATTGGACCTCCGTGGCGCCTCTACGCTGACCGCGCTGGGCGCGGCTCTATTGGCTTGCGATCTGATTCAGCGCCTCCTGATCGCACCCATGGCGCGATTGCTGCCGGGGAATCGTGACGCTCTGCTCACCGAGTGGCAGCGCTTCACGGCTCATGTGGTCATTTTTTTTCTTCGTCATATGGGCGGGGTCCGTTTCGGCCAGTTGCCTGACGTCCCGGCAACTGCCGGCGTGCTGGTGCTCATGAACCACCAGTCGCTGCTGGACATCCCGCTCGTCGTCGCGTCGATGCACGGCGTCTACCCCCGCATCGTGACGCGCCGGCGATACGCACGCGGCGTTCCCCTAATATCCCACATGACAAGGCTGTACCGATACCCCCTCGTCGATGCGAGAGCAACCCTGCGCGGCGAGTTGAAGCAGCTCCGCAGGGAAGCGGCCGCTTCCACGCACCCCCTCGTCATCTACCCGGAGGGAACCCGGAGCAGGACGGGTCGCATCGGCCCTTTCAAGACGCTGGGGCTGGCGACCATTCTGGCGGCACGCCGCTGGAGCGTGTACGTGGTGGTGGCGGACGGATTGTGGAAGTGGACACGGCTCAAGGACTTCTTCGGAAACCTACCGCTGATGCGGACCCGAGTCGAGTGCCGGGGACCCTTCGAGTCGCCGGCGGCGGATGAGGATCTGGATGGGTTCATCAGAGAGATGCGAAGCGTCATGACCGGCATGCTCGGTGAAATGCGTGGCGTCACTCCGGCGGCGGAGCCCGCATGAAGGGGATGGACGGGCCCATCGCGCATCTGGTTTCAAGGCTGCGCAAGACCGGCGGCGACGGCCTGGTGGCCGTGCTCGCGTACGGCTCGCGGCTCGTGTCGGCAAGCCCGGACCGGCACAGCGCCTACGACCTGATCGTCGTCGTTGACGACTACGGGGCGTTCTATCGCGCGCTCTCCGACGGCGGCTACACGGCGCGCAGCGCGGGCCTGCTGGCCACGGTGAGCCGGGTGCTGCCTCCGACCGTCATTGCCTTCTGGCCTGCTCCGCCGGACGGTCCGCTGGCCAAGTGCCTCGTGCTTTCGCGAGCCGACTTCCAGCGGGAACTCGGGCCGCGCCGCCTCGACCATTTCTGCCTGGGCCGCATGGCGCATCACATCTCGGTGGTGCATGCCCGCGACCCGGAGGCGGCCGCGTGGGTCGAGGAGCTGATCGCCGGGGCGAGGCGGATGGTGCTCGACTGGACCCTGCCGTTCCTGGAGGGCTCGTTTTCCGTGGACGACTTCTGCCGGCGCATGCTCGAGATTTCGTACGCCGGAGAGATCCGTCCGGAACGCGGAGGCCGGGTGAGCGCCGTGTACGAGGCTCAGCGGGAAACGCTGCGTGGCATCTACGCGCCCATCCTGGAGGCCGAGGTGGCGTCCGGGATACTCGAGCGATCGAACGGCAGGTACCGCGCCGCTCGTCCCGCGTCGTCCGTGGCCCAACTCAGGTTGAACGCGTATTTCGGCATCAGCAAGGCGCGAGCCACCACCCGCTGGGTCAAGCACATGCTGACCTTCGACAGCTGGTTCCCCTACATCGTGCGCAAGGTGGAGCGGCGCACCGGGATGACGCTCGAGATCACGCCCCTGGAGCGGCGCTTTCCGTTTCCACTGCTGCTTCCCAAGGCGTTGCGGGTGCTGCGGGCCGGGCGGGTGCAATCGAGAGTGGACCGGAAGTCCGGGGGCGGGCGGGGGCGCCCGGCGCCCGAGACCCGAACCGGCGGGAGGGGGAGCTCGCGGGCATCCAACGGAGCCGGGGCATCGTGAGGTCCGAGCTGACAGCTCTGGTCGTGGTCGTGGGGATTGCGCTCGCCACCATGCCGGTCTTCGCGTTGAGCGGCGCCAACCGCGCGGCCGACGCGCTCGAGTCCTCGGCCCGGGGCAAGTTCGTGCTGGGATCCTTCGTGCGCCGCTGGTTCTTCTGGTTCGTGCGGCCGGTGGAGCGGGCGTCGCTGCTTCTCGGGCTTTCGCCCCTCTTCTACAACCTGCTGGGGTTCGCCTTCGGCGCGGTGGCGGGGTGGTTCTTCGCTTCGGGGCGGTTCGCGATGGGAGGCTGGGCGGTCCTGCTCAGCGGCGTCGCGGATGCCCTGGACGGCCGGGTTGCGCGGGCGCGAGGCCTTGCGGGGCCGCGGGGGGCGTTCCTGGACTCGACCATCGACCGGTTCGCCGAGGTGGCCGCGTTCGTGGGGCTGGCGGTGGCTTTTCGCGCCTCGGGTGGGGCGCTCGCGGTGGTGGCCGCGGCGCTGGGCGGCTCGCTACTGGTCAGCTATACGCGCGCCCGCGGCGAGAGCCAGGGCGTGCTGTGCACGGCGGGCGTCATGCAGCGCGCCGAGCGGCTCCTGCTGATCGGCTTCGGCGCGATCCTCGACGGCACCGGCTCCGCGCTCCTGGGGCGCGACCCGGGCACGGTCCTGCTGGGCGCATTGGTAGTGACCGCGGTGGGAACAGTTGCCACCGCCGTCTTCCGCACGGTGTGGATCGCGCGAAGGCTGACGTAACGTCAGGGTTTGCGGGCGGAGCGCGTCTGGCCTTACCCCCCGCGCCGCCGCACCGGCATCGTCACCGCCTCGCCCGGGTCGGGGCGGATCCCCTGCTCGTCAAGCCGGCGGTAGAGCGCCGGCATCTCGTCCGTCACGATCTCGTTCAGGCGTTCGATGAGCGGCGGCACCTTCTCCCAGGCCTGGTCGAGTTGCCAGAGCTGGTCGGCGGTGGGTCGCGTGCTGGACGACTCGATGGCGCCCGCGCCCCGCGCTCCCGCGGCCGCCTGGTTGATGTCGCGGCCGAGTTCACGCGCCTCTTCGAGCAGGGCGCTCACTTCATCGCTCAGGTCTTCCGGCGCCTCTTGCTGCTCCCGCAGGAGCGCGCTGACCTCCATGAGCTGAGTGGTGACGCGCTGGACGGCCTGCCCGGCCTCGTAAACGGGACCCGCGAGGTCATAGGCGCTCAGCAGCGCGGCCTGTCGCGCCTCAAGGTCGGCTCGGCTCATCTCGACCCGCGGATCCAGGCGCACCGCCACCTGCTTTTCCTGTGTCACGCCGGCGGCCTCCAGCCGCACCGTGTAGGTGCCGGGGAGCACCCGCGGACCGCGCGCCTGTCCACCCCCGAAGCCTCCGCCGAACTGCTGGGGCGGACCCGATGGCGTGTAGGGAGGCTCGATTCGCAGATCCCACCGCACCTGCCGGATGCCCGCGGCACCCGGCCCGGTGAGCTCGCGCACCACCTCGCCGCCTTCGTCGAGGATGGTGATCTTCGGCTCGCCGGGGGCGCCAGAGGAGCCATCGTCCGCGCCATCGCCGTTTTCCCCCGAGGACGCGGCAACCTGCGCTGCCGCCGCAATGTCCTCACCGAGGTAGTACCGAATCAACGCCCCGGCCGCCGGGTTGGGCGACACGTACACCCCCGGCGTCCAGCCCTGTGGCGTGTAGGGGTTGTACGAGGTGGCGCGCCGCACCGGGAAGAGGTGGACGTTCGCCGCCAACACCTCGGCAGTAAGACCCTCCAGCGGCGCGATGTCCTCCATGATGTAGATGCCGCGCCCGTGCGTACCCAGCACGAGATCGTTCTCGCGCGAGTGGATCTTGATGTCGTCGACCGGAACCGCGGGCAGCCCGTTGTCGAGGGCCACCCACTGTTCCCCGCCGTCGACCGAGAAGGACACTCCGAGCTCGTGGCCCACGAAGAGCAGGCCGGCCGTGCGATGGTGTTCGGCAATGACATTGACGGAGGTCGCCGGCAGCCCGTCGACGATGCGCCGCCAGCTCTCCCCGTAATCGGTGCTCACGTAGACGTGGGCCGCGAAGTCGTTGTTGCGGTGGCCGTCGAAGGTGGCGTAGACGGTGCCCTGATCGTGCGCCGACGCCACCACCCGGCTCACGTAGGTGCGCTCGGGCAGCCCGGGGATGTTGCCGGTCACGTCCGCCCAGGAGCCGCCTCCGTCGCGCGTTGCGTGCACCCTGCCGTCGTCGCTGCCCACGTAGAGCAACTCGGCGTCGAACGGCGACTCCGAGATCGTCTCCAGATTGCCGTAGGAGGCCTGTCCATCGTTGGCCGACATCTGCGGCTCCGAGCCGAGGACGCCCATGATCTCCAGTTCCGTGCGGTCCATGGCGTGGGTGAGGTCGGGGCTGATCTCCTCCCAGGTCATCCCCAGATCGCGCGAGCGGAAGAGCACGTTGCTCCCCACGTAGACGGTGTTCTCGTCGTGCTGGGAGAGGAGCACCGGGGTGTCCCAGTTCCAGCGCAGCTCCCGGTCCTCGTCATCTCCCGATGGCCGACCCACCGGCCGCATGCGGGTGCGCTCCATGGTCACCAGGTCGACGCGCATGAGGTTGCCGCCCTGCGACTCGGAGAACATCACGCGCGGGTTGGTCGGGTGCATGACCGTATAGAAGCCGTCGCCGCCCCCGACGTTGTACCAGTCGCGGGTGCGAATGCCCTGGTTGGACCAGGTGTCGCTCGGACCGCACCAGGAGCCGTTGTCCTGGAGTCCGCCGCACACATGGTAGGGATCGCGCATGTCCACGCCGATCTCGTAGAACTGGGCCAGGGACAGATTGGTCAGCTGGCGCCAGGTGTCGGAACGGTCCCAGCTGATCGACACGCCGCCGTCGCCGCCCAGAATGATGTGGTCGGAGTTCGCAGGATTGATCCACATGGCGTGGTGGTCGGGGTGGACTTCGGACGCGGCGTCGGGGGTGAAGTTGTTGCCCCCGTCGAGCGACTTGAAGAGGCTCGACCCGGCGGTGTAGATGCGCTCCGGGTCGGTGGGATCCACCCAGATCTGGCTGTAATACATGGGACGGTTGTTGGTCGTGCTGATCTGTTCCCACGTCTCGCCCCGGTCGGTGGAGCGGTACACGCCGTTCTGCGACGAGCCGCCTCCACCCCCGCCGAATCCCTGCCCGGGCGTGCGCTTGTCGGCTTCCACGATGGCGAACACCAGGTTGCCGTCACCCCGGAAGATGTCCAGCCCGATGCGTCCCATGTCGCCATCAGGCAGCCCCTCTGTGAGCTCCACCCAGGTAGCCCCGCCGTCGGTGGTGCGATGGATGCCGCTCCCGGGTCCGCCCCCGTTGAAGCCCCACCCGGTGCGCCGGCGCTGATACATCGCGGCGAACAGGGTCTCGGGGTCGGTCGGGTCCATCGCCAGGTCGATGGCGCCCGTGTCCTCGTCCACGAAGAGCACCAGCTCCCAACTCTCCCCGCCATCGGTGGTCTTGTAGATGCCCCGCTCCGGGTTGGCGCCCCACAGCCGCCCGACCGCCGCCACGTACACGATGTTCGGGTCGCGCGGGTGGACGCGGATGCGGGAGATGTGGTGGGTCTCCTCGAGCCCCATGTGCCGCCAGGAACGCCCGGCATCGGTGGACCTGTAGACGCCGTTCCCCCACGGCGAGCTCTGGCGGTTCTGTGGCTCGCCGCTCCCCACCCACACCACGTTGGGGTTGGAGGGCGCGACCGTCACGTCGCCGACCGACTGGGTCGGCTGGTCTTCGAACACCGACTCGAAGGTGGTGCCGTGGTTGACCGTCTTCCACACCCCGCCGGTCGCGGTGCCCACGTAGAAGGTGGCGGGGTCGGACTCCACCACGGCCAGGTCCGAGACCCGCCCGCCCATGATGGTCGGACCGATGTTTCGCCACTCAAGGCTGGCGACCGCGGCCTCGATCCTCGCCGCATCCGTCTGCGCCGCGGCATCCGCGGGCCAGACCGGGACCAGCAAGGCAGCCACAGCCGCCCAGGTGAACACCGCACGCCGCCAGTCAATCGAGTTCATTGTCGTCTTCTCCTCCGGAACAGATCTCGCTCGAACTGACATTCTACGCCCCGTCCGGCCGCAACGGGAGCCTGTCCGGCGCGCGTGAATCGGCCCGGACGCCGCGGACGTCGAGGTCGGGCCTCCGGAGCCCGTGTCCGCACGGGAATCCACCGTTGTCCGCGTAGGACGGCACGCACTACACTGTATCCTGCCAGGGACGCGGACATGCCATCGCGCCTCTCCGAACGCTCCCAGGCCTTGAAGCCCGCTCCGCAGTATCTCGAGGAGGATGCCCCGATGAGACACCACCGAATCCGCCAACACGCCGGCGTGGCCACCCTGGCGCTTCTGCTTTCGGCGCCTCCAGCCGAAGCCCAGCAGTCGCTCGCCGACGACGCCGAGGTCGCGTCGGCCCTCCATCTCCTGGACATCTGGATGGACGCCGCGCAGGCCTACGGGGGCATCCCCGGAGCTTCGCTCTCCGTGGTCCACGACCAGGAGCTGGTGTGGGCGAAGGGATACGGATTCGCGCACATCGAAAGCGGGGAACCGGCGACTCCATCGACCATGTATTCGATCTGCTCCATCTCCAAGCTCTTCACGGCCGTCGGCGTGATGCAGCTGCGCGACCAGGGCAAGCTGGCGCTGAACGATCCCGTGGCGAACCACCTTGACTGGTTCAACATCCAGGACAAGTACCCGAAGGCGGGCCCGGTCGACATCGAGGGCCTGCTCACGCACAGCTCAGGCCTGCCGCGCGAGGCCGGGGTGCCCTACTGGACCGGCCCCGACTACCCCTTCCCGACCCACGAGAAGATCGTCGAGACGCTGCCCACGCAGACGATGCTCTACCCTCCTCGGACGTACTTCCAGTACTCGAATCTGGCCCTGACCCTGGCGGGCGAGATCGTGGCGGAGGCGTCGGGACAGAGCTACGACGACTACGTGCGCGCGCACATCCTGGATCCGCTGGGGATGACGAGCACCTTCACCGACCTGGAAGACCGCTTCCGCGGCAACCGCCTGGCGACCGGCTACACGGCGCGCGGCCGCGACGGCAAGCGCCATGTGATTCCCGACTACTGGGTGCGCGGCATCAGCGCCGCGGCGGGCTTCATTTCGACGGTGGAGGATCTCGGCCGCTTCGCTTCGTGGCAGTTCCGGGTGCTCGAGGGGGGTGATGCCCTGCTCGACCGCAACACGCTGCGCGAGATGCACCGCGTGCACTGGTCCGAGCCCGACGGCAACACCACCTACGGGCTGGGCTTCTCGGTGTGGAAGTCCGACGACGACACCTTCGTGGGCCATGGCGGATCGTGCCCCGGATACCGCAGCCACCTGCTGCTGCGGCCGCAGGACAAGGTGGCCACGGCCTTCATGACCAACGGTCAGGGCGTGAACTCCCGCCAGTTCGCGCAGACCGCGTTCGACATCGTCGCGCCCGCCCTCCAACGCGCGGAAAAGCGGTCGGCCGAGGATGGCCCGGCTGTCGACGCGGTGCAGGAAGATCTGCAGCGCTTCACCGGCACCTATCAGCGGCCCCTCGGCGGCGAGAGCGCGGTCCTGATGTGGGACGGCTCCGTGCAGGTGCTGTCGCTCCCCACCAACAACCCGCTCAGCTCCCTCACCCGGCTTCGTCACGTCGAGGACGGCACCTTCCGGCGCGTGCGCGACAACGGTGACCTGGGCGAGGAGTTCATCTTCGAGGAGATGCCCGACGGAAGCATGCGCATGTGGCGCAACGACAACTACAGCGTGCGCCCCGCGGGGATGTGAGCGTGAGCCTGCGTACGATGGGTCAGGCCGGTCGCAAGCCGACTTCGGCGAAAATCGGCCCGGCGCTGACTCGGATCCCGAAGTCTGCGTTGCTGCTGGCGCTGCTGGCCATCCCGGCGCCCGCGGCAACCCAGAATGCCCCACCCGCCGACCCCGCCGCCGCCTTCCCGGTCGACCGGGCGACGATCGCGCGCATCCGCGAGGAAGGCCTCAAGCGCTCGCAACTGCCGGGCACCCTCTCCTACATGACCGACGTGCTCGGCGGCCGCCTGACCAACTCGGACGCCATGGACCGGGCGCAGCGCTGGGTAGTCGGCGAGATGGAGCGCATCGGCCTCGTCAACGTCGCCCGCGAGCCCTTCATGCCCTACGGGGTCAGCTGGGACAACGAGTACGTGTCGGTCCACATGACCGCGCCCGCCTACCAGCCCCTGGTGGCCTACCCCATCGCCCACACGCCGGGCACGGACGGCAGGCTCGAGCTGGACGTCGTCATCGCCGACGTGCGCACCTGGACCGGCCTGGCCCCGCTTCGGGGGACGCTGCGCGGACGCGCCGTGCTCTCCACCCCGCCCCCCGCCATCGACCTGACCCGCTTCGCGACCGGCACCCCGCGCCGCACCGACGAGGAGATGCGCGCGCTCGCCGAGGCCGTGATCCCGCCTGCACCGGCCCCGGACGACTACTTCTCCGGCCTCTACCCCGATGCCCCGGCCAACCTCGACATCCTGACCGCGGCCGAGCGGCTCGCCTTCTACGTGGAGGAGGGGGTCGCGCTGGTGCTCGAGTCCAACAGCGGCTGGCCCGGGGCGGTGCGCGGCTTCGCCCGCCCCGGCGCCCGCGTGGACCGCTGGTCGCTCGAAGAAACCCTGTCCTCCGTGCCGGTCGTGGCGGTCACCCCGGAGCACTACAACCGCATGTACCGCATCCTGCGGCGCGGCATCCCGGTGACCATGGAGGCGGAGGTGCGCAACCGCCACGGGGACGAGGTCACGGAGGCAAGCAACGTGGTGGGCGAGATCCCCGGCACCGACCTCGCGCACGAGGTGGTCATGCTGGGAGCCCACTTCGACACCTGGCACGCGAGTCCCAACGCGAGCGACAACACCTCCGGGGTGGCGGTGATGCTCGAGGCCGCGCGCATCCTGAACGCCATCGGCGCGCGGCCGCGACGCACCATCCGGGTGGCGCTCTGGTCCGGCGAGGAGCAGGGGCTGTTCGGCTCCAGCGAGTACGTGCGCCAGCATTTCGGGAGTCCGGCGTCCGGCACCACCCGCGAGTACGAGAACTTCTCGGTCTACTTCAACCAGGACTACGGCCCGGGCCAGTACCGGGGGGTCTGGCTGCAGGAGAACGAGCACGTGCGCCCCATCTTCGAAGCCTGGATGGAGCCGCTGCGCGACATGGGCATGACGACTCTCTCGACCCAGGGCGTAGGCAGCACCGACCACGTCCCCTTCGACCGCGCCGGCCTGCCCGCATTCCAGTTCCTGCAGGCGCGCGTGGGCGGCACGGGAGGCCACACCAACCTCGACTTCTACGACACCCTCCCCATCGACGACCTGATGAAGAACGCCGTCATCATGGCTTCCTTCGTCTATCACGCCGCGATCGCGGACGCCCGCATTCCGCGAAAGGGGGTGGGGCGGTGAGGAGGTTCGGACGTTAGCCGAGTTCGCCGGGTAGCAGCCCCAGGAAACCTGCCAGCGGCAGGACCTCGACTCCGGCGATCGTCTGGGGACGATCTCCCAGAAAGACGACGATCCGGCGTTTGACGCGCGAACTCCGCGCTGCCAGCGAAGCAAGCCCGCGGAGCATTCGGCGGGTCACGTCCCGGCCCGCCTTCACCTCGATGCCCCACAGCTCGCGTCCCACCTCCAGGACGAAATCCACCTCGGCGCCGCCCCGCGTCCGGTAGTGGAAGAGCGCCGCCTCGGGCCAGAGCGTGCCGAGTCGCCGATGCAGTTCGGAAGCGACGAGATGTTCCAGAAGGAATCCGCGCTCGTCGGGCAGGGGCTCGTCCAGAGGGCGCCTGAGCAGTGCATTGCGGACACCGATGTCGAACAGGAACAACTTTCCGTGGCGGACCAGGCTGGACCGGTCCGATCCGCTCCATGCCGGAACCCGGAAGGCGACCAGCGTATCTTCGAGAACCTCGACGTAGCGACGGGCGGTCTCGTAGCCCAGGCCAGCATCCTTGCAAAGCGCGTGCACGTTGAGAATCCGGCCCGACGAGGCCGCAACCAGGTCCAGGAGCCGCGAGAAGCCGCCGAGATTTCGAACCAGGGCTTCGGCCTGGATCTCCTCCCGCAGATAGACGTCCGCATAGCTCCTGAGGTCCGCGCTCCGGATGCGCTCGTCCGGTTCCGCGTAGATTCCGGGGAGCGTGCCGTGGGCCAGGGCGCGATTCACATCGAAGCCGGCCCCCAGTTCGCAAGCGAGCAAGGGGTGCATGTGGTGAACGTGAATCCGCCCGGGGAGAAGATTGGCCTGGCCACGACGAAGCTTGCGCGCGCTGGATCCCGAGAGCAGGAACCGGAAGCGATCGGGCTGCTCGTCGACGAACACCTGGACGACATCGAGCAACGCCGGCACCCGCTGGACTTCGTCGATAAACACAGTCCTGTTTCCGGGCGAACAAGCGTGGAGTTCCCGCTCCAGCCGCTCCGGATGGCTCACGTAGTCGCGGAACGCCCGCGGGCTGGCCAGATTCACCGAGATGTCGGGCCCAAGCGAAGACAGGAGCGTCGACTTCCCTACCTGCCGAGGTCCGAGGATCAGGGCACTCTTCCGGGTGGAACGAAGTATGGCAGCCAGCAATCTAGGGTACATGTGGGTAAAATAGACTGATTTTTACCTCCAAACAATCGAAACAGGGAGGCTTCAAAGCGGGGTGCGAGCCAGTTCAAAACTCGATCTTGAAACGATCCGGGCGGACCGGACGACTGGTTGATACCACACAGGCCCGACGCCGCCGACCGCTGAAGCGAACCACCCTCAAACCTAGTATGTTGGAGGCCATGAATACCTGCCGCACCGTGCTCTTCGTTCTCCTCGCCGCCACCCAGGCCTGCGCGGGCTCCGGTCCGGGCGCGCCCGCGCCTGCCGCGCGCCCCGACGCCGACCGCGTCGCCCGGCTCGAGGCCATCTACCAGGCGCGTGCCGACAGCCTTCTGCTCAACCCGCACGAGGCCGACGTGCACTTCATCACCGGGATGATCGGGCACCACGCCCAGGCGCTGGTGATGGCGGGTTTCGCGCCCGACAACGGCGCCAGCCCGGCGGTCCAGGTCCTGTGCGCGCGCATCATCAACGCCCAGAGCGACGAGATCGACATCATGCAGCGCTGGCTGCGCGACCGAGGCCTTCCGGTGCCCGAGATCCATATCGAGGGCAGCACCCTCATGGTCCACGGACCGGAGCACGCCATGAACATGCCGGGGATGATCTCCCCCGAGCAGCTGCGCGAACTGGAGGAAGCCCGCAGAGCGGACTTCGACCGGCTCTTCCTCACCTACATGATCGAACACCACGAGGGCGCCGTCACCATGGTGCACGACCTCTTCGCCAGCGACGGCGCGGCCCAGGGCGACTTCATCTTCAAGATCGCCTCCGACATCCAGGTCGATCAGGCCACCGAGATCGCCCGCATGGAGCTGATGCTCGAGGAGATGACGACGCCCGGCCCGTGACCTGGACGCGCCGGCCCCGCTCCGACCCACCCGCCTGACCCGACACCCGCCTGTTCTGACGGATACATCCACTCGAGATGAGGAAGTGACATGACCTCCCAGCGATCGACGCGTGACCGCGTCCCCGTGCGCCCCGGTGCGCTCCTGTCGTGCGCGCTGCTGCTGGCGCTCCTGCCGGCCTGCTCCGCCTATCAGTCCCCCGACACCGGGATGGCGCCCGCCGGTCTCGCGCCGCTGCGCGTGAACGCGCCCACCCCGGATCCGCGCGTCGGCCTGGCTCCCGGGCTGTTCGACGCCGGCGAGGCCATCTGGAACCTGCGCCTGGTGTCGACCACACCGCCATCCGAGGTATTCGTCGGGAGCACCAATTCGGACCTCGCCTTCACCGGCGACTACGTCATCCAGGGCAACTACGACGGCATCCAGATCTGGGACATCTCGACGCCCACCAGCCCGCAGTCGGTGGTCACCTACGTGTGTCCCGCCTCGCAGAGCGACGTCTCCGTCCACGGCGACCTGCTCTTCGTCTCGGGCGAGGGGCTCGGAGGGCGGCTCGACTGCGGGGACCAGGGCGTGGAGGAGGCAGTGAGCCACGACCGCCTGCGCGGCATCCGCATCTTCGACATCTCCGACATCACGGCACCCGAGTACGTCGCCAACGTGCAGACCTGCCGCGGCTCGCACACGCATACCGCGCTCGAGCATCCCGGCGACGACGAGAACGTCTACATCTACGTGTCGGGTTCGTCCGCCGTCCGGCCCGCCGAGGAACTTGCGGGCTGTTCCGGACTGTCGCCCGAGGAGGATCCCAACACGGCCCTCTTCCGCATCGAGGTCATCCGGGTGCCCCTGGCCGATCCGACCGCCGCCGAAATCGTGAGTTCGCCCCGCATTTTCGAAGACCTGGTTGCGCCTCCGACCCATGGCCTCGCGCCCGCCGACATCGAGGAGATCGAGCAGGCGCGCGCGCGCGGCGCCTTCGTCATGGAGGTCCGCGGGCAGCCCAGGGTGATGCGCGACCGGCAGGTGACCGATCTGCTCGAGCAGATCGTCCGGCAGCGCGGCGGCGAAGGCCCGCCCACCGCGGCCGACAGCGCCACCCTGAGACAGATGATTCCCCAACTGGAAGCGCAGGTCCCCCCCAGGGGCGACACCGGCCCGACCCAGTGCCACGACATCACCGTGTATCCCGCCATCGGGCTGGCGGGCGGCGCCTGCGGGGGTTACGGCATGCTGATCGACATCCGCGACCCCGGGAACCCGTTCCGGCTGTCCGCGGTGGCCGATTCCAACTTCTCGTACTGGCACTCGGCCACGTTCAACAACGACGGCACCGCCATCATGTTCACCGACGAGTGGGGCGGCGGCGGATCGCCCAAGTGCCGGGAGTCCGACCCCATGGAGTGGGGCGCCAACGCCGTGTTCACCATCGAGGACGGCGACATGGTGTTCCAGAGCTACTACAAGATGCCGGCGCCGCAGACGACCCTTGAGAACTGCGTCGCGCACAACGGCTCGCTCATCCCGATTCCGGGCCGCGACATCATGATCCAGGGATGGTACCAGGGCGGCATCTCGCTGATCGACTGGACCGATCCGGCCAATCCGGTCGAGATCGCGTTCTTCGACCGCGGGCCAGTGGACGCGCAGGTCATGCGCAGCGGCGGCAGCTGGTCGGTCTACTGGTACAACGGGCTGATCGTGAACTCCGAGATCGCGCGTGGGCTCGACGTCTTCGAACTGGTCCCCAGCGAAGTCATGACGCAGAACGAGATCGACGCCGCCAACTCCGTGCGCCTGACCGAACTCAACTCCCAGGGTCAGCCCATCTTCGAGTGGCCTGCAACCTACGCGCTGGCCCGGGCGTATCTGGACCAGTTGGAGCGGCACCGCGGATTGGGTGCAGCGCGGATCGCGGAGGTGCGGGACGAGCTGGCCCGGGCCGAGGGAATGGCGTGGCCGGCGCGGGGCGCGGCGCTGCGCTCGCTGGCCGACGCGCTCAGCTCGGATGCCCTCGGGGCGCTGGATGGCGCCAAGGTGACGAAGCTGGCCGACGCGGTGCGCGACCTGGCCGCCTCATGACCGTCAACATCGAATCCGTCAACTCGAATCGAGGAACCCGATGACCTCTCTCCCATCGACACGTGACCGCGTCCGGGGGCCGGCGCCCGCTGGCGCCCTGTTCTCCTGCGCGGCGCTGCTCGTGCTCCTGTCCGCGTGCGGCGGCTTTTCGTCGCCCGATACCGGCATGACCCCCGCGGGTCTCACGCCCCTGAGCGTGAATCCGCCTGCGCCCGACCCGCGCGTGGGGCTGGCCCCTGGACTCTTCGACGCCGGGGAGGCGATCTGGAACCTGCGGCTGGTTTCGGCCACGCCTCCGACCGAGCCCTTCGTGGGCCAGACCAACTCTGACCTGGCTTTCACCGGCCCGTACGCGATCCAGGGCAACTACGACGGCATCCAGATCTGGGACATCTCCGATCCGGGCAGCCCCGAGTCGGTGATCACCTACGTGTGCCCCGCCTCACAGAGCGACGTCTCCGTCTACGACCATCTGCTGTTCGTGTCGGGCGAGGGGTTCGGCGGACGGCTCGACTGCGGCGGGGAGGGCATCGAGGAGGCCGTGAGCCACGACCGCCTGCGCGGCATCCGCATCTTCGATATTTCCGACATCACCGCGCCCGAGTACGTCGCCAACGTGCAGACCTGCCGCGGCTCGCACACGCACACCGTGCTCGAGCACCCCGGCGACGACGAGAACGTGTACGTCTACGTCTCCGGCTCGGCTCCGGTACGGCCCGCCGAAGAGCTGCCCGGCTGTTCCGACGCACCCCCGGAGGAGGATCCCAACACGGCGCTCTTCCGCATCGAGGTCATCAAGGTGCCCCTGGCGGACCCGGCGAGCGCCGCCATCGTGAGCTCGCCCCGCATCTTCGAGGACCTGGTGGCGCCCCCCACGCACGGCCTCGCGCCCGATGACCTCGCCGAGATCGAGGCTGCCCGCGAGAGCGGCGCCTTCGTCGTGGAGATGATGGGCATGGCGGTCGTGCTGCCGGAGCGCTACATCGAGCCGCTGCTGGCGCAGATCGTGGCCCAGCGCGGGGGCGAAGGCCCGCCCACGGCAGCCGACAGCACGGCGCTGCGCGAGGCGCTGCCGGCGATCATGGCGGAGATGACGGGACAGGCGCATGGAGAAGCTTCCGGCCCGACCCAGTGCCACGACATCACCGTATACCCGGCCATCGGGCTCGCGGGCGGGGCCTGCGAGGGATACGGCATGCTGATCGACATCAGCGACCCCGAGAACCCGATTCGGCTCTCCGCAGTGGCCGACTCCAACTTCTCCTACTGGCACTCGGCCACGTTCAACAACGACGGCACTGCCGTCATGTTCACCGACGAGTGGGGCGGCGGCGGCGCGCCCAAGTGCCGTGCCTCCGACCCGCCGGAGTGGGGCGCCAACGCGATCTTCACCGTCGAGGACGGGGAGATGGTGTTCCGCAGCTACTTCAAGCTGCCGGCGCCGCAGACGCCGGAGGAGAACTGCGTCGCGCACAACGGCTCGCTCATTCCGATCCCCGGCCGCGACATCATGATCCAGGGGTGGTACCAGGGCGGCATTTCCCTGATCGACTGGACGGATCCGGTGAATCCGGTGGAGATCGCGTACTTCGACCGCGGGCCCGTCGACGGCGAGGTGATGCGCATGGGCGGCAGCTGGTCGGTGTACTGGTACAACGGCGTGATCGTCAACTCCGAGATCGCGCGCGGGCTGGACATCCTCGAGCTAGTCCCCAGCGAGGCGATGACGCAGAACGAGATCGACGCGGCCAACGCCGTACAGCTGACCCATCTCAATTCCCAGGGCCAGCCCATCTTCGAGTGGCCCGCGACCTTCGCGCTGGCCCGGGCCTACCTGGACCAGCTCGAGCGGCACCGCGGGCTGGACGCGGCCCGAATCGCGTCGGCGCGGGACGAACTGGCCGCCGCCGAGGGCATGATGGGATCGGGACGCGCCTCGGCGCTGCGCTCGCTGGCGGATGCGCTCCGCGGTGACGCGCGTGGTGCGCTCGATGCCGCCAAGGTGGAGATGCTCGCGGACGCCGTGGGGGAACTGGCAGACGCAGGTTAGCGAGGAAGTCCCACCGAAGCTACGGCCCGTCCCCTGCTCGGGGGGCGGGCCGTTTGCGTTGGTCCCTTGCCGCACGCCCGCGCGCGCCCTACTAGTCAATTGGATGCATGGCTCTTCGCGTCGCCGGGGACCGGTGGCGGGAGGCCAGCCGCTCACCCTGGCCGGAGGTCGAGATGGTGGAAGTCGATCGCAAAACCTTCCTCGCAAGCCTTCCCGCAGGTGCTCTCGCCGTCATGTCCCACGAAGACAAGGCGGAGGCCCTCGAGCACTACATGGAAGACGAGCTGGACAAGAAGATCGCCGCACGGCGAGGGGAGGCGGACGGTGAAGCCGGCTCCATCATCACGCTTGAAGAGCTGGAGCAGGAGGGCCCCCGGGCGCCGCGCGGCACCGGGCGGCTCTTCACGCCGCGGGAAGACGAGTTCGCACCGATGCCGGAGGCTCCGACGCTGCTCGACTTCTTCCGGCTGCGCTTCGCGCCCGCGAACCACGTCCTGCAGAGCGCCACGCACGCGCTCACCACGGGGCAGCCCGAGCGCACCATCTTCGCCTGCCTGATGCACGACGTGGTGCTCAACCTCATCAGGGGCGACCACGGTTTCTGGGGCGCCCAGCTGATCGAGCCCTACGTGGACCCGCGCGTCGCCTGGGGCATCCGTTACCACGGGCCGCTGCGCTTCTATGCGGATGACGACTTCGGCTACGAGTATCCGGAGATGTACAACCGCATCTTCGGCCACGACTACGTGCCGGAACCCTACATCAAGCAGGCCTACGAGCACGCCCGCGGCCACGCCTGGTACGGGGAGGCGCGGCTGATCACGGTGAACGACACCTACGCGTTCCAGGACGAAATGGACGTGGACATCGAGGTGTTCACCGACATCATCGGGCGCCAGTTCAGGCAGCCGAGGGAAGGGCTGGGGTACGACAACAGCCCGGTCGCGCACATGTGGCGCACAATGGCGAACCCCAACAGACCGCTGTAGGAAAGAGTCTTTAAGGCTGACCGGCGCTTCCGAAGCGGAACTCCGGGCGCCGGCGGGATTCCGAACACGGGCCGACGCCCGTGGGAGGGACCCGAAAGAGGTTGGGGTGGACAGGGTGGACAGGAAGATGAAGTGGAACAAGGCGAGAGCCCGCCACCGACGCGCCGTCGGAGGCTGGGCTCTCGCCATTCTCGTCATGGCCTTGCTCGCGCAGGCGACTGCGTCGGCGGCGCAGACACCTGACCGGCATTGGGTCCGCGGCGTCGTCACGGACTCCACGGGCGCGGCGCTTCACAACGCCATGGTGGTCGCGCTCTCCAGGCCGGACTCGGTGCTGACCGAGTACACCCTCTCGTCGCAGGACGGCCGCTTCACCATCGACGGTCTGTCTGCGGGAAGCTACATCCTCCAGGTCACGCTGATCGGGTACCGGACCCTGCGCCGCGACTTCGACGTCGCGAACGCCGGCGTGGACGCCGGCAGCGTGATGCTTGCGGTCACGGCGCTGGAAGTGGACTCGGTGGTGGTCAGCGTGGAACACGTCCCCTTCGTGAATCAGCGCGACACCTTCAGCTACAACGTGCAGGCGTTCCCGACGCCGCCCAACGCGACCGTCGAGGAGCTGCTGCGGCGGCTTCCCGGGGTCGACGTCGATGCCGACGGGTCGATCACGGCACAGGGCGAGGAGGTCACGAAGATCCTCGTGGACGGCAAGGAGTTCTTCGGCGACGATCCCTCGGTCGCATTGGAGAATCTGCCCGCGGACGCGATCGAGCAGATCGCCGTGTACGACAAGGAGTCGGACATGGCCGAGTTCACGGGCATTCCCGACGGCGAGGAAGAGCGCACGATCAACCTGAAGCTCAGGGAAGAGGCGAGAAGCGGGTACTTCGGGCGCGCCAGGGGCGACATCGGCGGTGACGGGGGCAGCCGGGCCCGGCTCACCGCGCCCGTGGGCAGCGAAGCGAGGTACAACGGTTCGCTTTCCCTGAATCGCTTTTCTCCCACCATCCAGTTGGCGCTGACCGCAAACGCGAACAACGTGAACCAGGGACGCTCCCGCGGCGGGTTTCCGAATCTCGCCGCCGGCATGCCGGGCGGCGGCGGCGGGAGGTCGAGCGACGGTCTCACCGAAACCATGAGCCTCGGGGTAAACGGAAGCCGGGAATTCAGCGAGGAGACTTGGCTCCGAGGCAGCTACACCATCAGGGAGCTGGACAATCTCCAGGACCGGAGCCTGCAGCAGCGGGCGCTCTTTGGATCGGATGTCGCGTCGCTGGTCGACCAGACCAGCAAGCAGGAAGCCGGCAACGTGAGTCATCGCCTGGACCTGAACGGGCAGCTCGAAATCTCCGAAGGGCATGAGCTGCGCCTGCGCATGAGAGGGAACGCGCGCGCGTCGTCGCTCACTTCGTTCGCCAACCGGCAGACGCATACCCTCGGCGGGGACATGCTCAATTCGGCCACCACCGACTACTTCGTGGATGGCAACGAGCTGGGCGGGGACGGACGGCTCACCTGGCGCAGGCGCCTGAACGAAGAGGGCCGCAGCATCGTCGCGGAGTTGACCAGCGACCTCGAGGACTCCGACGTCTCCGCCGACTTGTCCTCGCTGGTTACGGGGGAGAGGCGCACCCGGGACGGAGACAACGATGTCGACGATGTGCGCGAGATCCTGCAGGACCACTCGCGCGTGGGCTGGACCCGGACCAATTCGGCGCGCCTCTCGCTGACCCAGCCGCTCGCGGAAGGGCACACGGTCGAGCTCTTCGGCCAGCGCAACGCGACCCACCAGGACCGCAACAACGCGGTCTACGATCACGTCGACGGCACCCTGGTTCACAACCCGGGGATGAGTTCGGGATTCGAACGAGCCTACACCTATCTCCAGGGCGGCACGCGCTACAGCCGCGACACCGAGACCTCCTGGCTCACACTCGGGATCCGCCTGCAGAGATCCAACCTCGAGGGCGTCATCCTGGGCCGGGGCGCGTCCATCGCCAACGGCTACACGCACCTGCTCGCCAACGCGCGGCTGAAGAAGGAGATCAAGGAAGGACAGACCCTCCAGATCCGGTACGACGGCTCGAGCCGCGAACCGTCGCTCACGCAGCTGCAGCCCTACGCCGACAACACCGATCCCCTCAACGTCTATTCCGGGAACCCGGATCTGAGCCCGGAATACCGGCACCGGGTAAACGCGGACTTCCGTCTGTTCAACGAGGTGACCTTCATCAACCTCCGCACCTTCACCCGCTTCACCTACACCGACAACAACATCTCGATGTCGCGGGTTTTCGACGAGCGCGGCTTCCAGACGCGGATGCCGGTCAACACCAGCGGCGAATGGTCCGGCAGCCTGGGAGCCAATTTCGACACCCCGATCAGGAAGCTGGGCATCGACGTCGAGCTCGAATACGACGTCAGCTATTCAGAGGGGACGGAGCTCGTGAACCACGCGGCCAACGAAAGCCGCATCCTGCGCAACTCGCTCGAGATCGGGGTGGACAACCGCGAGAAGGACCGGATCGACGTGCGCGCTTCGGTCAGCTTCAACTTCAACGACGTCGCGTACTCGCTGAACCAGGAGCTCGACCGCGGCTACGTCAACAGCCAGTACCGCGCGGAAGCCACCTGGCACATCGGCGACGCCTGGACCCTGGAATCCGATTTCCGCCACCGGGTCTTCGACCAGGGACTCTTCGGGGACGCGCGCAACGTCGCGCGCTGGGATGCCGCCATTTCCCGGCGCGTGCTCGACGAACGCGCCGAGATCGAGCTGCGGGCCTACGACCTCCTGAACCAGAACCAGGGCGTCGCGATCACCAATTCGGCGAACTACATCCAGGAATCGCGCACGGACTCGCTCGGACAGTACTTCATGCTCCGGGTGATGTACCGGCTGGGAACGCCGATGAACCGCAGGGGGTCGCGGAGAGGGCGGTAGGGGCCGGACGCATCGCGGCTTCGAATGCCGGGGGCGCGTCCGCGGGCTGCCAGACTGCGTTCCTGTCGCGTTGCGTGCTCTGCGCGCATGCAATAGCCTTGCGTTGTGTTCGGGCTCGTCATGCCTGAGGATCTCCTCGTGCGCGACGGCCCGCGCCCGTTTGAGACGCAGCGCACACCAGCTACGCGGAGCAAGAGCGCACATGCGAGCGATCCGAGTCCTGGCCCTGGTATTGATCACGGCGGGAGCCCCCTTGTGGGTGGCCACCTGCGGCGGTGACGGCGGAACCGAACCGACGCCGACCACCCCTCCCACGCCCCCACCTCCCACGCCGCCGGCGAATCGCGCGCCCACAGCCTCGGGCAGCATCGAGGCGCAGACGATCGCGGCCGGGGACAGCGTCACGGTCAACGTGGCCGGCAACTTCACCGATCCGGACGGAAACACGCTGTCGTTTGCGGCGGCGAGCTCCGATGACGCGGTCGCAACGGCTTCGGTATCGGGGAGCAACGTGACTATCGAGGGCGTTTCCGCGGGAACGGCGACCGTGACCGTGACGGCCAGCGACCCCGGCGGACTGAGCGCGACGCAGAGCATCAGCGTGACGGTGGAAGCCGCCAACCAGGCGCCCGTGGCGGAGGGCACCATCGACGACCTCGGCCTGGTTGTAGGCGGCGAGACGACGGTGGACGTGGCGGCCAGCTTCAGCGACCCGGACGGGGACGAGCTGACGTACGCCGCCGCCAGCTCCGACACCACCGTGGCGACCGTCGCGACCGACGGCGCGATGGTGACCGTCACGGCGGTCGCAGCGGGGAGCGCCACCGTGACCGTGACCGCCACCGATCCGGGCGAGCTCTCCGCCAGCCAGGAGTTCGGCGTGACGGTGGAGGAAGCGAACGAGCCGCCCGTTGCGGAGGGGACCATCGACGACCAGAGCGTGGACGCGGGCAGCTCGGTGGAGGTGGACGTAAGCGGCAACTTCAGCGACCCGGACGACGACGAACTGATGTACGCGGCGACCAGCGACGATGAGGCGGTTGCGACGGTCTCGACCGAGGGTGCCGTGGTGACCGTCACGGGCGTCGCGGAGGGGAGCGCCACCGTGACCGTGACCGCCTCGGATGCGGGCATGCTCTCGGCCAGCCTGGAGTTCGGCGTGACCGTGACGCCGCCGCCGGTGCCACCCGAGATCGTCGAGACGATCCCCACCCACGACATGATTGTGGATAGCATGGTTGTGTTGGACGTGTCTTCGTACTTCGAGCAGGAGGACAGCGACCTGACCTACACGGCCGCGACGTCGCCCGACACGGTGGCGGTGGCGTCCGTGGACGGGAGTACTGTGACCACGACGGGCGTGGGCGCGGTCGAGGATAGCATCAGCGTGGCGCTGCTTTCGGTGACGGCTACGAACGAGGACGGGTTATCCGTCACCCAGGACTCGATCATGGTGAGGGTGCACCGGGAGGAGTACGACAGCTTGCCGGGAATCACGGTGAGGGAGGACGGCGTTCTACTTGCGGAGTTGGCAGCCGGTGCCCCGCCCCTTGCGCTCTCCATCTGCCTCCAGATCGAGGTCATCCAGGTCGCCGGCCAGACCTTCGGCGTGATCTGGTCTGAGTGGCAGCGCGCGGTGGGGAGCGGCTGGGTCGTCGCCCAAGACAACAACGAGGCCCATCGAGCCGGGACAACCTACAACCCAAGTAACCCAGGTGGCTCGGTCTGCCCCATCAACATCGACGATGAGGAGTTCCCGCCAGGCACCTACCGCCTGGTCGGGCACGTGCGGATCGGCGAGGAGACCGGGCACTACAAGACCAACACCTTCGAGAAGCCGGAGGGATAGGGACGGGCTCCGAGCCGCCGGATCACCCCCGCGGCCCGCGGGTCGCGTTTCAGCGCCTCCGCTCGTTGAAGAGACGGGGGCGCTGAGTTGTGGTGCTGTGTCGCTGAGCCGCCGACCGGTTTCCACCTGTTGACTCGCGCCGATTGACGAGGTGACGGGATGGACTCGGCTCGGCCTCCGGTACACTCGCGAAGAGCGGCGGTCTTCCGCAGCTTGGGTTGCCCCTATCGCACCTCCCCGTCGCCGGGGATCTCATGATGGAGGAGCGGGCGTCTGGTGTGGACGGCGAGCATGGCTCGCATCCGCACCGATCCCATTCAGCTTTAGCACTTGCCTATGGTTATCAGATTAAGATAACATGAGGGGGTGACGACACCGTATCTGGATCCGGGGCTGGACACGCTGCTCGAGCTGCACGGCGAGACGCTGTTCGTGGACGACGCGGGGCACTGGGTGAAGTTCGTCGCGGTGCGGGCGGAGCCAACGCCGGAGCGTCCGCACGGCCTCAGTTATTCGCTGACGCTGCACGCGCCGGACGGCGGGAGGCTGGTCGGATTCGACAACGCGCACCCGGTGCGGGAGCGGCGCGGTCCCGGCGGGCGGCCGCGAACGGAACAGGACCACCGGCACCGGCTCGGCACGGTCCGTCTCTACGAGTACGAGGACGCGGCAACGCTCCTCGAGGATTTCTGGACGGAAGTGGACCGGGTACTCCGGAAGAGAGGATCGATTCGATGAGGACACTGACAATCGGCATCGCCGACTACGACCGGATGAAGGCGCGCACCCTGGCGATCGCGCGGGGCGAGCACACGCCCGCCAGGGATGAGCCGAAGGTGTGGTTCACTTCGCTCGACAGCTTCGCGAAGTTGCTGTCGGAGCATAACCGGCGCCTCTTGGAGCTGATCGCCCGGGAGAGTCCGCGTTCGCTCACGGAGCTTGCGGAGATGGCCGGGCGGAGCAAATCGAACCTGTCACGGACGCTGAAGACGATGTCGCAATATGGACTGGTGGAACTGCGGCGGGGCGAGCGGGGCACGCTGGTGCCGCGCGTGCCGTACGACCATGTGCGGCTTGATGTCTCGTTGACCGGCACGGCGAGCGAAGCGGGCGGCGCCGATCGGTAGTATCACGCGATATGCTCCAGTAGTATCACGCTGCCTCAAGCCAAGAGTCTACTTGGTCGCTCGGCGCCTTCCCCGGCTACCGCCTGTCCGGGATCGCGGGGGGAGTCGGGCGGCCCGCCCGACTCCGCGCCTCAGTCACTCACCGGCGGCGGATCCTCTTCCTCCTCTTCGGGCGGCCGCGGGCGGTTCATCCGCAGCGTGACCCCGCCGAAGAAGGTGGAGCCGGAGCGCTCGACCTTGTGGTCGCCCTCGTACAGGTAGTCGAGGATGGCCTGGTCCCACGAAAGCCCCGCCTTCGCCACGAGCTCCATCCACGGGCCGTGCGCGGTCTCGTCGGGCGCTTCGGTGGTGCCGCTCCAGATCGTGACCCGCGGGTTGTAGCCTCCGCCGCCTCCCGATGACCCCCTGAGGGGCATGTGGATCAGGACACTGTCGGTCATGGGCAGACGGAAGACATCGGTGTCGAAGTCTGCCCCGTAGCGCTGGTAGCGGGCGTAGGTGCGCTGGTTCATCTCGAAGACATCGCGATTTGAATTGATGCCCCGCGTGATATAGTCGCGCAGCTGGAAGGCGGCGTCGCGGTGCCGCGGAAAGTCGGGGCTGTCGACGTAGCCGAATCCCGGCATGAACCAGCCCTTGTTGAAGCCCCAGTTGCGCTCGGTCACGCGCCCGCGGCGCACGAGCCCCGTGTACTCCGAGAAGAGCTGCACCACCTGGTGCGACGGATAGCCGTGCGGGTTGAGGAAGATGTCCGGCAGCCAGGACTCCCAGAGCCGGCCGCGCACCTGCGACTCCGGATAGATGGGGTGGTCGTCGCCCGAGCCCGAGCTGACGTCTATGCCGAGCGAGCCCAGGTAACCGGCGTGCAGAATGTAGTCGGGGGTGGAGCGGTACAGGTCGTACGCAAGCTGGGCGCCGTCGGGGTTGGTGAAGGGGTGGATGATGACGTTCACGCGGTCCAGCCTGCGGCGCTGCTCAGGGTCGGTGAGGAGCAGCTCGGCATGGCGCAGCACGTGGCTGGTGGAGGACACCTCGTTGGCGTGCTGGCGCGCCGAGTAGATGACGGTCGGCTTGTGGGTGGTGGCCTTGGCGCGCGACCAGTGCGAGGCGGTGATCGGCGGCATCAGGTCCATCGCCCAGGTGGTCCTGCCCAGGTAGGACTCGCCGGCCTTGTAGACGCGCGCTTCCTCGAAGGTGGCGCCCATCTGCGCCAGGATGCGATGCCCTTCCGGGGGCGGCATGGGCGTTTCCCACTGCACCAGGCGCTCGCCCGAGTAGCTCCAGCCCTCCGGGAGAAGCGCGCGCCAGTCCGGTAGCGGGTCGGGCGTGCCGTTGGCCGCAAGATGGGCGGTGCGGCGGGATTCGGGGTCCTCTTCATGCGTCCATTCGGCCTGCACCTCCAGCGATCCCAGGCCGGGGAACGCCAGCGCGGACGCATACATGCCGCGGGCGCGCATGGCCTCGATGTGGCCGATGGCCGCTTCCACCTGCTCGGCCGAGAGCATGCGCTCGTCGACTTGCAGGGGCTGAGCGTAGGCGAGCAGGCTGTCGCGCATGTCGGCGTCGGTGTCGACGCGCACACGCAGCGCGAGGTGGGAGAGGCCGGGGGTGCCTTCGCGCACGTGCGCGCGCCGGGCCGATGGGCGTTCCATGGTGATGCGCGGGATGTCCAGGCGCATCTCCCCGGTCTCGCCGGAGTTCTCGCGATAACGGACCATCGCCGCCGGCCGTGAGGTGGCGAACCCCGAGAAGGAGATGTTCGCGGTGCCCGCGGCCCCGTCGGACTTCGGGAGCATCACGGGGATGATGCGGCCGGGGAAGGTGAGCCCCTGCCCGCGCGAGTTGCGGCCGATCAGGTCGAAGAACTCGATGGTGCCGAAATAGACCTCCTCGTGGAGGGCGTCCATGGTGGAGTGGATCTCGTTGTCGATGTCCAGGCGGTAGTCGGGCTCGCTGAACTGCGCTTCGACGACGAGCTCGCCGAAGAAGGGGGCATCGGCGTTGCCACCGCGCGGGATGCCCTCGTGGCGGTCCATCACGTAGTCGTAGACGGCCGGGAGGATGGTCCCCTGGTAGTAGTCCCAGAACGCCTCCGGGTCGGTGACGATGCGCTCGTCGGCGAGGGTGCGGTCGCCTGCGCGCGCCTCGATCCAGCCGGTGGTGACGCGCACCTGCTCGTAGTCGCGGAAGCGGTCGACGTAGGGGCGGAGCACCCATTTGGGGTCGAAGGTCTCGGTGAGGATGATGTCGCCGCCGGAACCCGTGACCACCACTTCGTAGGTCGGTCCTTCCAGCACCTGCTCGAAGCGGATGCGTTCGAGATCGATGCCGAGGTCGCGTGCCAGCACCTCGTCGATGGGGAAGATCTCGTGCAGCCAGCGCACGGGCGTGTGGATGGCCTGCTGGGGCCACTCCACGGGCGGGTCGTTGCGGCGGAAGCGGATGAGGATTTCGCCGATGTCGGCGCCTTCCAGCCGCGGCCGCACGCCCTCGTAGAGCCAGTAGTAGCCCTGCTTGAAGGCTGAGCGTACTTCGACCAGGGTGGCTTCGGGGTCGGCGCCGCGTTCGAGGAGCGCGGTGCGGACTTCTTCTTCCAGCCGGCGGCGCACTTCGGGCGGTTCGCTAAGGCGGGCGTGGATGGTGACCGGTTCGCCGGACGCGGTGGCCGGGAGCACGCTCTCGTTCACGATGGCGCGGAAGCGGTCCACCTCGGAGGGAAACGTGATGGATTCCGAGAAGACGGGCGCGGCGTTCTGCACGTCGCGGTCGTCGATGATCACGTCGAGTTCGCCGGCGCCCAGGGCGGCCGCCCGCTCGCGGACGAGGTCGGCCAGGCCGGGGTCGGGTTTCTCCACCGAGATCAAGACTTCGGCGCCGGCCAGGTCGCGGTCGGCGAGATCGGTGAGGATGCGGTCGAGCTTGTAGAGGCCGATGGCCGCCTGACCCGCGGGGGAGCGGCCGGAAAGCGCACTCCAGAGGGCCTGTTCCACATGGTCGAGGGTGGGGCGGTCGTCGCCCCGGGCTTCCAGGTGGGGGAGGGTGAGGGCGAGGTGGTCGAGGGCTCGCCGGGCGCCCGCGGCGTCCCCGCCGGTCACGACCAGCGAGGGCTTGCTGCCGAAGGCGTCGGGAACCAGCTGGATGAGTCCCTCTCCGGCCTGGAGGCCCGCGAGGTCGACTCTGCCGCTGTCGGCCAGTTGCTGCGTGAGCGGGTTGTCGTTGCCCGCCAGCACCAGGGTGGGACGGGAGGCCGGGCGGTCCAGGCCGGCGGCGGGTTCCACCAGCGGCACGACCAGCCCGGTCGACTCCAGCCCGAGGCGGGCGGCCAGGTCGGGCAGCGCTTCCACCGCGGCCGCGCCCGGGGCGAGCAGGGCATCGACCCGGTCGGGGATCTCGTTGTTGTCGGAGTCGCCCAGCAGGCCGTCGGGGGTGTACAGGTTGGACAGGTCGAGCGACCCCTTCCCTCCGCTGCCCGGTCGACCCGCGACCGGTCCGGGCGCGTCCGGGGCGGCCCTGCCGGGGATGCGCACCACCGGGCCGGACGCCAGGCGCACCTCCACCGAGCCCAGGCCGGGGTAGGCGAACGGTTCGTCCGATTCGTCCGGTGTTTCCGCCGCCTGCGGGTCGTCCGGGCCGGCGGCGTCTTCCTGCCCGGTCGCTGTCGGGACTTCCTCTCCGGCCGCGAGCGCGCGCAGCACCCCGGCGGCCTCCTCCACGTCGGCCGCCGCCACTTCCACGTTCGCGATCAGGCGGTTCACCCCGTCAGATCTGGCGCGCGCCCGAGCCTGCCAGAGCCGGACCTCCTCCACCTCGACCCCCGATCCTTCCAGTGCCGCGCGCACGTCGTCCCCCGCGTCGCCCAGCAGCGGCGCCGACAGAGTGCGCGTGTGCGGCAATACCCCCGCGAACATGCGGGCGGCCGCGACCAGCCCCTCGTCATCCCCGCCCACCACCACCACCCAGCGGCGGCCATCCGCCTCGCGCACCACCACCGCCCCCTCGCCGGTGTCCAGCGACGCCGGGTCGACCCCCGGCGACACCAGCCCCGAGGCAGCCAGCCCTCCCCGGCCGACCACGACGAGCACGCCCTCCGCCGCGGTCCCCCGCGCCACCGGCAGGTCCAGCGCCATGGTCTCGAAGCCCAGCCGGGCGGCGATCTCGGCGGCCGCGCGCGTCTCGGCCAGCGTAGGCGTCTCACCGGTCACCAGCGAGGCGTTGACGAAGTCAGGCACCTCGTCACCGTTGGTATCGAGGACCAGGCCCCCGATCTCGAAGAGCGTGGTCAGGTCACCGGGAACCGAGGCGGCCGGCGTCTGCGCCCGGCCGGGTTCGGGTACACCGATGCACAACACGATCGCAATCCACGCAGAAACGGTTGCCGCCCACGCAGCCGGCCGCGCCCCGCACCGCGTGCGGAGGCTCCCCGGCCGGAGCGCGCTCACGACCCGCGACGGGCGGGCGCCCCCGGTCCGCTGGCGGCAATTGCCAACCGAATCGCCGCCAGCGCCTCGAACACCAGCCAAAGCACCAGCACGAAGATCGCACCGCCGACGCCGAACAGGAGCCAGGTCTCGCTGGTCCAGTAGCCGATCATGTTGATCACCATGGCCCACGTCGTCATCACCAGCAGGAAGGCCAGCGGCATCACCGTCACCCAGATCCTCCGCTTCAGGCTGAAGAGGAAGAGGCTGATCACCAGCAGGCTCATCGCCCCGGTAAGCTGGT
Source organism: Gammaproteobacteria bacterium (assembly GCA_028819075.1). NCBI lineage: Bacteria > Pseudomonadati > Pseudomonadota > Gammaproteobacteria > Gammaproteobacteria bacterium. The sequence goes on along the minus strand of JAPPMM010000061.1, from coordinate 19,612 downwards.
TGGTGGTGCCGAAGAGCGGCCACAGGCGCATGCCCCCGGCGCCCCGGTCGACGCCGAGCGCCAGCAGGGCGCAACTGGACACGGCCAGGGTGGTCGCGATCCAGCGATTCTGCGCGAGCTTGACCCCGTACTCGGCCCCCAGCTCGGAGATGATGTAGCGCTGCAGGCGCACCCCGGTGTCCATGGTGGTGGCCGCGAAGCTGATCACCACCACCGCCGCAAAGGTGACCGCGAGCCCCTGGGGAATGCCGATCCCCTGCGCCAGGAATCCCACGCCCTGCACGAACGCCTGGGTGGCGCCCGCCGATGCCGACGCGAACGACCCGTAGTGGTCATGCCAGCCGTCCACCCCGACCACCACTGCAAACCCCGCCGTGGTCGCCAGGATCGCGGTGAGCGCCAGCGACCCCTCACCGACCGCGCCCCCGTAGCCCACGTAGCGGGCATCCGTCTCCTTGTCGAGTTGCTTCGATGAGGTCCCCGACGAAACCAGCCCGTGGAAGCCGCTGATGGCGCCGCAGGCGATCGTCACGAACAGGAGCGGGAACCAGTTGGGAGTGTCGGGTGGCAGATTGGTGTTGATTGCGGGAGCCACGACCGGCGCATTGGTGAAGATGATCCCCAGCCCGATGATGCCGAGCGCCACGAAGAGCTGATGGCTGTTGACGTAGTCGCGGGGCTGGAGCAGGAGCCAGACCGGCAGCACGCTGGCGAAGAAGGCGTAGACGAAAAGCACGATGACCCAGCCCGCGCGCACGCCGTCGGTGGTGGCAGCCGCCGCGGCCGCCGCCTGATCGCCCCCGGCAGCCTCGATCTGGGCGGGCGTCGGGTCGAAGCCGAAGAAGTCGGGCAGTTCGAGCGGCACCGACTGGCCCACCCAGATCAGGAAGTAGAGCACCGCCAGCGCCCCCAGCGACGGCAGCAGCAGCCCGGCACCCGAGCGGTAGATCAGGAAGCCCACCGTGATCGCGACCACCAGGCTCCCCCAGACCGGCAGCACCGCCCCCGGGTTGCCGATGAACAGGTTGGAGATGACCACCGCGAAGACCGCGTTCACCAGCAGCAGCAGGAAGAAGATCACCAGCATGAAGAGCACCCGGCCGCGATCCCCCACGATCTTCCCGGCCAGCGTCCCGATGGAGTTCGCCTTGTGCCGGGTCGAAATCCACAGCGTGCCGAAGTCGTGCACCGCCCCCGCGAAGATCGTCCCCAGCACCACCCACAGGAACGCGGGCAGCCACCCCCAGATGACCGCGATCGCCGGCCCCACGATGGGCGCCGCCCCCGCCACCGAGGTGAAGTGGTGGCCGAAGAGCACGTTGCGGTTGGTGGGCAGGAAGTCCACCCCGTCCTCGAACTCGTGCGCCGGCGTGCGGAAGTCGGGGTCGAGCTGGTAGATCTTGCGGGCGACGTACCGGGAGTAGACCAGGTACCCGGTGGCAAACGCGGACAATCCGACCAGTAGCAGTACGATTGAACTCACGGAAGCCGTCCTTTGTTCGGGACACGGAGACGACGTGTTGCGGAAGCAAGACGCCTTCGCCCGCCTGCCGGGCGCGGAACGGTCAGTTTACGTCGCGCGCTCCGACATCGGCAACGTCCCCGCCAGGCGTTCCAGCGCCTCCAGCCCGTGCAGCCGGCCATCGAACAGAGGGATGGCGTGCACCGGATACCTGGAGAAACTCCTGCGCACCCGATCGGCGTACTCGCGCTGGCGATCCCTCCGGGCCCCCAGCAGCGCGCCGTCCGCGTCCTCGGGCACCACCTGGTTCAGGAAGATGGCCGCAACCGGGATCCCGTACTTGTCGAGCATCTTCACCGACCGCTCGGTCTCCGACACGGGCAGATGTTCCGGCGTGACGACGAAGACGAAGCCGGTGCGATGCGGGTCCGTGATCAGGGCGCGCGCATGGCGGAAGCGGGTCTGGCGTTCGGTGAGCGCGCCTAGCACCGGATCCTCCCCGGAGTCCTCGGTTCCCGCCGCCGCCCCCGCCACGTTGCGCCACATGCGCCCGAGCACGTTGACCTTCCTGCGCCGCGAGATGAGCCCGCTGATCCACGCATCCATCAGCTCCGGCAGCGAGAGCAGCCGCAGCGTGTGACCCAGCGGGGCGGTATCGAAGATGAGGCGGTCGTAGGCGTGGCCGGCCTCCTCGGCGATGCGCGTGAACCGATCGAACAGCGCCGACTCCTCGGCGCCGGGGGTCACGCGCGCGATGTCGATCTGGCGCTCGACCTCCGCCATCAGCCGGGGCGGCGTGCTGTCGGCGATGCGCGCCTTCACGTCGTCGATGTAACGGTCTGCTTCCTCCGCGGGATCGATCTCGAGCGCCCACAGCCGCGGGCGAACCTCCCGCGCCTCCCCTCCGAGCCGCGTCTCGAGCACGTCGGAGGTCGAGTGCGCGGGATCGGTGGAGACCAGAAGCGTGGGGTGCCCCTCGCGCGCGGCCTCGAGCGCCATCGTGGCGGCCAGCGTGGTCTTGCCCACGCCGCCCTTGCCGCCGAAAAAGAGAACCTCGCGGTCGAGGATGCGGCGCGGCCTTGCCATCAGGAGGGCACCGGAGCGCGCCTCACCGGCTGTCCGCCCAGCAGCTCGCGCGGCGTCTCGGCGTCACCGGCGGCCGGCTCAACAGCACCTGAAGCCGCCGTCGGGAGCACTGGGCATGCCGATGCGCACGTGCCACTGGTGGAATTCCTCGATCACGTCGGGATAGATCTCGAGGGCGTAGAACGCCACGGGGTTGGGGGCGCCCAGCAGATCCGCGAATCCCAGCAGCAGGAAGGTGTCGCGCTCCTGGCGGTACGATCGATAGATCTGGGATCGATAGGGGGCGAAGTAGATGCCTTCGTAGATCTCGCCCGCGGCGCGGAGACCCTTCCTCACGCGCCGGAAGGCCTTCCGGATCCAGGTTTCGGACGCCATCCTGCTTTCGCTACCCTGCATCGTACTCGTCCTCGCTCACCGGGTCGCCCCAGCTCGTAACCGCGTTCACGTTGAGCGCGATGTGGGTCATGGCTCCGCCGGGAGCGGCGCCGTGCCAGTGGTTCTCGCCGGGCTCCACGACGATGAGATCTCCCGGTCCCGCTTCGCCGACGGGCTCGCCTTCCTTCTGGTATCGGCAGCGGCCCGCCACGATGAAGAGCATCTGATGGCCGCTGTGCGTGTGCCAGTTGGTGCGCGAGCGGGCCTCGAAGTGCACGCGGTAGACGTTGACGCGCGGATCCGCGGAAAGCGCGCCCTCGATGCGGCGCAGGCTCCCGGGGCCGGTGAAGTTGGCCGGGTCCGAAGATTCGCGGTCAAGGGTCGCCAGGGGAAACACGTTCATCTTCTGCTCTCGGATTCGCCGTGTCCGGGATGGGGGTCGCGTGCCATCATCGCGCCTGATGGCGCTGTTGGCCAGTGGGCTCCCTCAATAGTATTGGTGCCCTGATCCCGGAAAGGCAGTTCACCGGCTCGCGGGCAGGCCATCCTCCGATGACATCCAATCGTTCCATCACCAGCCGGCTTCACGAAGAAGCCTCGAGTAACGGGGAGACCTTCTACCTCGACCCGGAGACCGGCCTCGCCGTCTTCACCGAGTTCGGCCTGCGCCAGCGGGGCAGCTGCTGCTGGAGCGGCTGCCGGCACTGCCCCTACGAGGCCGGGAGGGCGGATGACGGGGAGGGTGCCGCGACCGTGGAGCCTCCGCTCTGGCTCACACCGCTGCGCCCCGGGCCCGAGCCCGTCGACGTGCTCTTCTGGAGCGGCGGCAAGGACAGCTTTCTCGCCTACCGGGCGCTGCTGCGCGAGGGGGCCCGCCCCGCGGTCCTGCTGACGACCTTCGACGCGGCGAGCCGGACGATCGCGCACCAGGAGCTGCGGGTGGAGCTTGTGGTCCGACAGGCCGAGCACCTGCGCGTGCCCCTGCTGGGCGTTCCCCTCCATCCCGGCCTCGCCTACGAGGCGCGCGTCGCCGAAGCCGTCACGTCGATTCCCGCGATCGCCCGCTTCGTGTTCGGCGATCTGCACCTCGAGCACATTCGCGAGTGGCGCACGGGAGCATTCCGGGAGCTGGCAGCGACCCGCGGCGCATCGCTCCACTTCCCCATCTGGCAAGTTCCCTACGAGGCGCTCATGGCGGATCTGGAGGCCAGCGGAATCGTCTGCGAGGTGTCCGCCGTGACCGATGCGGCGCTGGGCGCGCTCGTCCCCGGCCAACGCTTCGACCGCGAGGCGATGATGGGGCTGCCGGACGGCGTGGACCGCTTCGGCGAGAACGGAGAGTTTCACACACTGGTGAAGGTGTGGGCCGGAAATGACTAAGTTCGATTAGCTTAGTCCGCTACACCGTGCGCAGCGCGTCCTCCCCCAACACCTCGTCGAGGTTGCTCACCAGCCGGTCGGCGTCGTCTTCGTCGAAGACCAGCGGCGGCTTGATCTTCACCACGTTGTGGAGCGGGCCGTCGGTGCTGAGCAGGATGCCCCGGTCGCGCATGCGCTCCACCAGGCAGGTCGCGTGGCGAGGGGCCGGATCGAGCGATTCCCGGTCCGTCACAAGCTCGATGCCCTGAAAGAGCCCGGTCCCACGCGCGTCCCCGACGATCGGATGGCGCTCCACCAGGCCCTTCAGCCCCGCGAGCAGCCGCTCACCGACCCGCCGGGCGTGGTCCTGCAGCCTCTCTTCTTCGATCACGTCCAGCACCGCCAGGCCGATGCGGCACGACACCGGGTTGCCGCCGAAGGTGTTGAAGTACTCCATCCCGTTGTTGAAGGACTCGGCGATCTCCGGGGTGGTCACCACGGCGGCGAGCGGATGGCCGTTGCCGATGGGCTTGCCCATGGTGACGATGTCCGGCACCACCCCGTGATCCTCGAATGCCCAGAAGGACGAGCCGGCGCGCCCGAACCCGACCTGCACCTCGTCGGCGATGCAAACCCCGCCTGCCGCCCGCACGCGCTCGAACGCGCCGCGCAGGAAGCCGTCGGGAAGCACGATCTGGCCGCCGCAACTCAGGATCGACTCGAAGAGGAAGCCGGCGGGCCGTCCGCCGAGCGCGTCGACGGCGCGACCGACCTCCTCCGCGTAGAGCGCGCCGCAGTCGGGATCGGAGAACCGGTAACGGCCGCGATAGCCGTCGGGCATGGGGACGCACGCGACCCACCGCGGCGGCCCCGCGCCCCCCGGCCCGTCGAACTTGTACGAACTGAGCTGCACCAGTGAACTCGTGTTGCCGTGATACCCGCCCTCCAGCACGACCATGCCCTCGCGCCCCGTGTGGGTCCGCGCCATGCGCAGCGCCAGCTCGTTGGCTTCGCTCCCGGTGCACACGAAGAAGCAGACGCCCAGCGGGTCGGGCAGCGTGGCGGCGAGACGCCGGGCGTACTCCGTGAGGCTGTCGTGCAGGTAGCGGGTGTTGGTGTTGAGGACAGCCATCTGGTCCTGACCGGCCTCGACCACGCGCGGGTGCGCGTGGCCCACCTGCGCGACGTTGTTGACGCAGTCCAGGTAGGGCTGGCCTGCATCGTCGTACAGGTAGGCGCCCTTGCCACGCACCATCTCCAGCGGACGCCGGTAGGAGATGGAAAGCGAGGGCCCGAGCAGCTTCCGGCGCGCGCCCAGCAGCTCCGAGGCCGCATTCCTGCCGGCGGGAGCCAGATCCGGGATCCCGAGCACCAGGTTCGGGTCCGGCGAAAGGCTGAGCCACACGTCCCGCTGGCTGGGCGGCGCCACGCCGGGGAAGTCGCCTTCGCGGCCCAGCAGGTCCGTCATCAGCTGGAAATGAAGATGAGGGGCCCAGTCGCCGTTCTCCGGATACGGCCCGATCCTGCCGATCTCGTCTCCGGCGGCGATCTGCTGTCCTGGGCGGAGCCCGGCCAGCGAGTCCCGCGAGAGGTGGCCGTAGAGGGTGTACCACGCGCCCAGCCCACCCCCCTCGTGGCGCAGAATGATGGCCGGCCCGTAGTCGAGGCGGGCGTCGTTGTCGCGGAAGCTGTGGACGGTTGCATCGCAGGGAGCGTGGATCGGCGTTCCGGGTTCCGCGAAGAGATCGATGCCCACATGAACCGTTCGCCGCTCCAGCCCGTCCTCGCCCTGGATCGCAAACGCGTCGGAGTCGTACCAGCGGCGGGCCTCGTCGTATCGGCCGATCCCGATGGCCGCCCCAACGGCCCGCGTGTGGCGGAACAGAAGATCGGTCCACCCTCGCGCGTCCAGGTCGCCCGTGGTGCCGAGCCACCGGCTGCCCACGCTCAGGTCGAAGACGGTGTGCGGGCTCTCCGCCAGTTCCGACGGCAGCACCGAGGCGAAACGCCCTTCGTCGCGCTGCCGCCTCAGCCATGCGCGCAGGCCCGGAGCACGCGGGTTCGGCTCCAGTCCGCAGGCCTCGCGCAACCGATAGTGCACGAAGTCCGGATGGAATTCCTCTCCGCGGTCCATGCGCTCCAGCAGTTCCCACACGTGCGTTTCACTGATGCTCAGATACTCGTTGTCCGGCTCCCGGGCCCGTTGCCAGGCAGCCATGGTGGCGCTCAGGCAGAGCCGCATCCCGGTAAGCGGGAAGACGGCGGCGATTTCCTCCTCTCCGAGTGGATACTCCTCGTGGAATCCGCTCGCGAGCTGCGCCAGAGCCCCCACGGGATCGCGCTTCGAGAGCATCGCGTAGGCCCCCGCGACCGCCGGCTCGGAAGCCAGCCAGGTGCGCATGGCGTCGCCGAAGTCGATGATGCCGGTGACCCGCCGGTCCCCGTAGCGCCCGCCCGGGGGCGTGTCCTCGACCCGATTGGCGAGCACGTTGTAGTCGTTGGCGTCGCCGTGTACCACCTGGGTGCGCAAGCCCGGGATCAGAGGCCCCAGCCTCTCCTCGCAGTCCACCATCCGGCGGCGCAGCAACGCCCGGCGGCCTTTTCCCTTCACGCTCCCCACCCGCTCCTCGAAAAGGGCGGACGCAGTGCGCAGGTCCCAGTGGAAGCCGGTCTCGGCCGCGGGATGCTCGAAGTCGGCGAGGGCGGTGTTCAGGCGGGCCAGCACGCCTCCCCAGGAACGCAGCAGCTCCGGGCTGTGCGGGTTTACCTCGGCAACCGTCACCCCGTGCAGCCAGGTGACCAGGCGCAAAGGGTAATGGATTCCCCCCTTTTCAACCGTCGCGAGAGGGGCTCCAGCGAGATCGGGAACCACCGCGGGGAACGTCGACCGAAGAGCACCGCCGTCCTCCAGCCACCGCTTCGCCAACCTCGCCAGGATCGCGCCCTGCATCTCCAGCGACGCCCGGGATTCCTCCGGGTTCCCGATCTTGAGCACGAACGCTTCAGCGGCGCCCTCGGCTCCGGAGTCTTTCGCCCCCTCGCTCGGCTCCCGACTCGAACCCCGCCCGTCCCCCGTGGCGCGGAGCAGAAAGTTCCGGTCCCGCTCGCTCGGGAGTTCTCTGGCGCGAGCCAGAATGCCGTAACGGTCCCTGGCCAGAGCCTCCGCCTCGGCGGTCGTGAAGTCGGGCCGCACTCGCATGGCGCCTCAGCCCCTTCCCAGCGCTCTTCGCAGGAACGTCGCCGCGCGCGGAATGACCCCGCTCAGGTCGAAGACGTCGTGTCCGGCGCCCTCGTAGATGAAGGCCTCGAATTCCGGCGGTTCTTTCCCCAACTCCTCCATGACCCGGATCATGGACTGGGCCTGGCTGACGGAGACGGTCTCGTCGCCGGTCCCGTGGTGCAGCTGGACGGCGGGCAGATCCTCGGCGAACAGCACGGCGGAGCGGCGAACCAGCTCCATGCGCACCCTGGCAAGTTCGATTCGCCCTCCCATGTACGGCTGGATGAGCGTCGAGTCCATGTGCGCCACCCCGGTGAGGTCGCGCGGCATTCCCAGCGCCGCCTCGCGCACGATCTCCCTCACCCATTCGTCGAAGAAATCGGTGGGACCGAACAGGGTGACGATGTTCTCGACCCGCTCGTCCCGAATGCCGGCCAGAAGGGCGACGCCTCCGCCCCGGCTGGCTCCCACCAGGCTGAGGGCTTCGGGTTTGGCCTGCGGCGTGATCGCCAGCGCGACGTTCAGGAGCGCCAGGGCATCGTCCACGTCGTAATCCCAGTGCCCGCCGGGACCGGTTGAGACCCACTCCCGGTCGTCATGCTCCAGGGGCTCGCTGCGGAACGACGGAATCACGTACACGAAGCTGTCGCGCAGCTCCCCGAGCGCGAAGGCGAGGAACTGGACATCGTCCACGTCGACGCCGTTGTCGCCCCCGTGCAGGTACATCAGGACGGGCAGGCTGGCCGCCTTCCTCGACTTCGGGACGACGATCGCTCCGTAGTGACGCGCTTCGCCGACCTGGTGGGACACCACGCGCAGGGTCGCCGGGGAGCCGAAAAGGGAATAGGCCTCGGTCAACTCGATGGTCAGGGCGGCGGGCGAGATGTCGCGATCCGCCCAGTCAGCGCGCACAGCCGCGATCTCTTCGGCGGTGGGCGGCGCGAACAGGACCTCGAGTTCCGCCTCCAGATCGACCGCCCAGGCATGGATCGCCGTGGCGGCCAGGCCCCCCGCGACCAGCACCGTCTGCGTCCCCGGATCGGGACCGAGGGTCCAGGTGATCGCCACGTCGCCGTTCTGGTCGGTAGTGGCTCGACCCGGCTCCACCCGGCCGCTCCCCGGAGTCGTCACGAAGTCGACGGCGATGCCGGCAACCGGCAGCCCTCCCGCATCCACGGCGCGGAATACGATCGGTTCGTCGAGGCGGGTGCCGACAAAGGCGGGCTGACCCCCTCCGGACACGACGGCGATGGCGGCCGCCGAGGACGAGGCGCCGGGCTCGACCGGATCGCTGGCCCGCTCGCACGCCGCGAGGGTTGGGACCACCAGCAGCGGCAACAGCCGGCGCCAACATCCCGACAAATCAAGCCTCCTCAAATGCCCTCTCAGGATCGTCCCCCGGCATCCCCTTGCCGCGGAAACGATAACGCAAACCGTGTCCTGCGTCGCATGGCCCTCCGCTTGCCCGCACGGGATGCGGAGACGCACATTCGCGCGGTCCGTCAGGTGATTCAACCCGGAGGCTTCCATGTCCCCAGGCGTTCAGGCCGCGCTCGCGCTCCTCCCCATTCTCATCGGGGGCACCCTGCTCGTCGGATTCCGGGTGCCGGCGAAGTTCGCGATGCCCATCGCCTACGTCTCGGCCGTCGTCGTGGCGCTGACGGCGTGGCAGGTGGCTCCGGTCCGCGTCGCGGCGTCCTCGGTCCAGGGGCTGTTCCTGACCTTCGATCTGCTGGTCATCATCTTCGGCGCGATTTTGTTGCTGAACACACTGGAACAGTCGGGCGGCGTCTCCGCGATCCGGCGCAGCTTCCGCAGCATCAGCGAGGATCGCCGGGTCCAGATCATCATCATCGCCTGGCTGTTCGGGTCCTTCATCGAGGGCGCGGCGGGATTCGGGACACCGGCCGCGGTGGCGGCACCGCTCATGGTGGCGATGGGCTTCCCGGCCGCCGGGGCGGTCATGATCGGCATGATGATCCAGAGCACCGCGGTGACCTTCGGGGCCGTGGGCACGCCCGTGCTGGTGGGGGTGCAGGGCGGCCTGGGGGGAGAGGCCTTCGACGCCCAACTCCTCGCCGCCGGCATCACCATGGACGACTTCCTGCGGCTGGTGACCGACCGGGTCGTGGTCCTGCACGCGATCGCCGGCACCCTGATGCCCACCTTCATGATCGTCATGACCACCCGTTTCTTCGGCGCCAACCGGTCGTGGACGGAAGGGCTGTCGATCTTCCCCTTCGCCCTCTTCGCCGGGGTGGCCTTCACCGTCCCCTACATGTTCACGGGATGGCTGCTGGGGCCGGAGTTTCCCGCGCTGCTGGGCGCTCCGGTCGGGCTTGCGATCGTGATCTTCGCGGCGCGCCGCGGCTTCCTGATTCCGGACGACACGTGGGACTTCCCGGAGCGCAGCCGCTGGGGCCGGGGCTGGGCCAGCGGGCTGGAAGCGCGGCAGGATCTGGAGGACGACGACGAGCGCGTCTCCGTGGGGATGGCCTGGGCACCCTATGCGCTGCTGGCCGTGCTGCTGGTCCTGAGCCGGCTGTCGGAGCTGCCCGTGCAGAACTGGCTGCGCGCCCCCGCCATCACCTGGGCGAACGTGTTCGGCACCGACATCACCGCCACCACCACCCCCCTCTACCTGCCTGGAACCATCCTGATCGCGGTGGTCGCCGTGACCTTTTTCCTGCACCGGATGAAGTTCCCCGAGCTGCAGCGGGCGTTCACCAAGTCGTCGCGCGTGCTCCTCGGGGCCGGCTTCGTGCTCATCTTCACCGTGCCCATGGTGCGCATCTACATCCAGTCGGGCGTGAACGCGGCCGACCTGGTCAGCATGCCCATCGCCATGGCCGCCTGGGTCGCGGACAACGTGGGACAGGTGTGGCCGATGTTCGCGGGCGTCACCGGCGCGCTGGGCGCCTTCATCGCCGGATCGAACACGGTCAGCAATCTCATGTTCTCGCTCTTCCAGCACGGCGTAGCCGAGAGGCTGGCGGTGTCGAGCGCGATGATCGTGGCGCTGCAGGCGGTCGGGGCGGCGGCGGGCAACATGGTCGCGATCCACAACGTAGTGGCGGCGTCCGCTACGGTGGGCCTGCTGGGCCAGGAGGGGGTGACGCTGCGCAAGACCATCCTGCCCACCATCTACTACCTCACGGTCATCGGCGTGCTGGGGCTGATCGCCGTGCACGTCATCGGACTGGCCGATCCGCTGATGGGCGCGGGCGGCGGGAGTCCCTGACGCGGCGCGGGCATCCTTGACCGGGGTGTGGTGGGCCAATCTCTTGAATGAGGTGGGAGTCGCCGCGTTCAGGCTCGCCTCCGCGGGGCTCAGCCGAAGTCTCGCCCCCGAACAAGGACGGTCTCGCATGTTCGATCATCCACGGCATGGCTCAACCCACGTTGTCGCTGCCCTCCTGCTTGTCCTGACGCTCGCCGGCTGCGCTCCCGCCGACGCGCCATCTGCGGACGGCGTGGTCGCCTTCACCGGCATGCGCCTCATCGACGGCGTCGGGGGCGACCCGGTCGAGAACGCGGCGATGGTGGTGCGGGACGGGCGCATCGAGGCGGTGGGCGCGGCCGCCGGGGTGCAGATCCCGGACGGCGCCGAACAGGTCGACCTGAGCGGCCGGCACGTGGTGCCCGGACTCATCAACACCCACGGCCACGTGGGCCGCACCGCCGGCGGGCTCGAGGGAGAAGCCGCCGACGAGGCCGTCCGCAACGAGCTGCGGCTGTACGCGGCCTACGGCGTCACCACGGTGAACAGCCTGGGCGGGGGCACGGAGCCCAGCATGCGCGTACGGGATGCCAACAACGACGACTCCGGTCTCACGCACGCGCGCCTGCTCATGGCGGGGCCGGTCCTCACCGGCTCGACCGCCGAGGAGGTGCGCGCCGAGGTCGCCGACAACGCGCGCCTCAACCCGGACTGGCTCAAGCTGCGGGTGGACGACAATCTGGGCGCCAGCACCAAGATGCCTCCCGAGGCCTACCGCGCGGCCATCGACGCGGCGCACGAGATGGGCGTCGGCCTGGCGGCCCACCTCTTCTATCTGGACGACGGCAAGGACCTGCTGCGCTCGGGCGCCGACTTCCTCGCCCACAGCGTGCGCGACGTGCCCATCGACCAGGAATTCATCGACCTCATCGCCGAAACCGGGGTCTGCTACTGCCCCACCCTGACCCGCGAGGTGTCCACCTTCATCTACCGCGAGCAGCCCGACTTCTTCTTCGACGACTTCTTCACGCGCCACGCCAACGCCGAGGAAGTGGCCGGACTGGATCAGGAGGACCGCCGCCGCTCGTTCCTCGAGAGCCGCTCGGCGGCGCTCTACGAGGAGGCGCTGGACGTCGCGCTCGACAACCTGAAGGCGGCCTCGGACGCGGGGGTCACGCTGTCCTTCGGAACCGACACCGGTCCCGTCGGGCGCTTCCAGGGCTTCTTCGAGCACATGGAGATGGAGATCATGGCCAACGCCGGTCTCACTCCCGCCCAGATCCTGGCCACGGCCACCCGCGACGCCGCCGCATGCCTGGAGCTCGACGACGTGGGCACCCTCGAGCCCGGGAAGTGGGCCGACTTCATTGTCGTCGCGGAGGATCCCCTCGCCGACATCATGAACATGCGTTCCATCGAATCGGTGTGGATCGCGGGCAACCAGGTGGAGCGGTAGCCCCCGGGACGAACTCTTCCCGACATTCGAGCGGCGATGCATCCATGGGCTGACAGGCTGGCGATAGCACGCGTAAGCGATTCTGAATCCAGAAGCTTGTTTCTAAGCGTTTTGGCGGCTGTGTAAGCGGTTTGGAACTCTGGACGCCATGAGGAATCCCACTTCGCCGCTCGCAGTGGCGCCGGTCGAGAGCCGAGCCGACCTGCGACGCTTCGTCAACCTGCCCTGGTCGATCTATCGCGCCGACCCCGACTGGGTGCCGCCCCTGAAGCGGGACGTCCGCGCCGCCTTCGACACGGCAAGACATCCCTTCCACCTTCACTCCGAGGTTCAGCCCTGGCTCGCGCTCCGCGGCGGCAGAGTGGTGGGGCGCATCTGCGCGATCCGCAACCGGAATCACGAACGGGTGCACGGGGAGGCGGTCGGTTTCTTCGGCTGGTTCGAGTGCATCGACGATCCGGAGGTGGCGGAAGCGCTGTTCGACGCCGTTCGGGCGTGGCTCCGCGAACGCGGTCTCACGGCCATGCGCGGCCCGACCAGCTTTTCCACCAACGAGACCACCGGCCTCCTGGTCGAGGGAGACAGCGGACCGCCGGCGCTGCTTCTGGCCCACAACCCGCCGTGGTATCCGGCCCTGCTCGAAGGCTGCGGGCTCCGCAAGGTCAAGGACCTCTACGCCTGGCACATCGTGGCAGGGAACTGGCCCGAATACCTGTTTCGCGCCGAGAGGATCGTGACGCACCGCTACGGCATCCGCATCCGCACATTGGAAATGTCGAGGTTCGACGAGGAACTCGCCCTCGTTCGGCGACTCTACAATTCCGCCTGGAGGAAGAACTGGGGGTTCGTCCCCTTGACGGACGCCGAGATCGATCACATGGCCGCCGAACTGAGGCCGATCATCGACCCGAACCTCGTTCTCTTCGCAGAAACGCGCGAAGGGGAAGCGATCGGGCTCGCGGTCGCCTTTCCGGACTTCAACCAGGTTCTGCACAAGCTCAACGGACGGCTCACCCCGCTCGCGATCATGAAGCTGCTGGCCCACAGGCGCAGGATCACCCGCCTGCGCGTCCTCATTCTGGGGCTCCTGGAGAAGTGGCGGGGCAAGGGCATCGATGCGCTCCTCTACCTCGCGCTGTTCCGAAACGCCAGCGCCGCCGGGATGAGGGAGGCGGATATGTCCTGGATCCTGGAGGGGAACCACCGAATGAACGCCGCGATCGAACGGATGGGGGGCAGGATCTACCGCACCTACCGCCTCTATGAGGCTCCGCTGTAGCCCGATTCTTGTAATCGATTTATCATCGAGATACTTTTTTCTAATCATTTCTCGCGGTATTCCGCGGTTTCTCATGGCACAACGATACACCGCTCATCCCGGCAGGAGACCTGTGGGGCAGGCCTGGCTCCGCCAGGAGCTGGACCTGGCCGTACCCGTTCCGGCGGTCGAGAGTCATGTGGTTTCCGGCGCGCGCCGGACCGAGGTTCACGGGACCCGCGTGCGGGAGGACTATCCTCTGCACTACGCGCCGGACCACTCGCTTGCGGGGCAACTCCGTTTCACGCTGCGCCATGAGCCGTTTGATGTGCGCATCCTGGCTGCGGCCTTCAGGCAGATCGATGCGGCGACGCTGGAAGACTGGGTACGGAGCGAGCCCACGGGTGCCTACAGCCGCCGCGCGTGGTTCCTGTACGAGGCGCTCACGGGACGGACCCTCGATGTCGACGACGCGCGCAGCGGCAACTACGTCGAAGTCCTCGATCCGAAAAAGTTCGTCGTAGCGGCGCGCCACAACTCCCGGCGGCACCGGGTCATAGACAATCTGCTCGGCGGCTCCGACCTCTGTGTTACCGTCAGGCGGACCCCCAAGCTTCTGCGCCAGATGGCGATGCCCATCGACGACGAGGCACGCTCCCTTTGCGCAGCGTTCGACCGGAGCCTTCTCACCCGCGCGGTCGACTATCTGTACACCCGGGAAACGCGATCCTCCTTTGCAATCGAAGGCGAGAAGCCGTCTTCGCGTCGTGCTGCTCGCTTCGTGCGGGCGCTCAGCGAAGCAGCCACCTTCGACCCGCTGGACAAGGATGCGCTGGTCCGGCTTCAAGGGTCGATCGTCGACCCGCGCTATGCCGCCACGGACTGGCGCGACGTTCAGATCTTCGTCGGCCGGATGGGTGCGGGCTTCCGCGAAGAGGTCCACTTCGTGTGCCCCCGGCCGGGCGACGTGCCCTCGCTCATGAAGGGTTGGATGAAGCTGGCCGAGCGCGTCTCGCATGAGAGCGTTCCGCCCGTCGTCGGCGCGGCGGTTTTGGCCTTCGCGTTTGTCTTCGTTCATCCCTTCGATGACGGAAACGGCCGCATCCACCGGTTCCTCATCCATCACGTGCTGGCTTCGAGGGGATACACGCCCAGGGACTTCATCTTCCCTGTGTCCGCGGCCATTTTGCGCGATCGTCGTGGCTACGATCGGGTGCTGGACAGCTTCTCCCGGCCGATCCTGGAATTCATCGACTGGCGATGGGGTCCGGACAGAAGCCTGCTCGTGGAAGGCGACACGCGCGATCTCTATCGGTTCATCGATATGACCGCGTTCGCCGAATACCTTCACGACCGGGTGGCCGAGACGGTCCGTCACGATCTTCGGGAAGAACTCGGCTTCATCGCCGCTTTCGATCGAGCCTTCAGAGCGGTCTCGGAGATCGTGGACATGCCCGACCGGCGCACCTCGCTCCTCATACGGCTCTGCGTGCAGAACGGAGGACGGCTCTCGGCGAGGAAGCGTCCCCGTTTTCGCGAGCTGAGCGATGGCGAAGTGGCTGCCATCGAATCCGCCATACAGCGCGCCTTCGCCACGGATCCGCGCGAACCCGGCGTCCCCGCCGTTGACCCCCTTCACGCGCCCGGCTAGAATCCCGGCGTAGCAGAGGCCGGAGGGGCCTACGGAAGCCGGTGCGAATCCGGCGCGGCCCCGCCACTGTGATGAGGTCCGGGTTTTCCCGACAACTCCGGCTCCGATGTGCCACTGGGCTCCGAGGCGAGCCCGGGAAGGCGAGCCCGGAGGCCTCAAGCCAGGAGACGAGCCCGTCCGGCGCCCTTTTCACCACCTCCGCGGGGAGGTGAGGGGCGCCTTCCAATCCGCGTTCGCGGTGGTCGGCAACTCCTCTTTCTTCCGCGCGGCAGAGGAGAGCCGACATGAGTTGTGTTCGATTCGTCCGCTATGCCGCCGCCATCGCCACCGCCTGCCTTGCCGTGCCCGTCGCCGCCCAGGGACCGGGCAACCTGCAGGGGCTGGTGGTCACCGCCAACCGGCTACCCGAACCCGAATGGGCCGCCGCGGCCCACACGACCATCCTCTACGGCGCCGAACTGGAGCGGGCCGGCATCGAATACGTGGCCGACGCCCTGCGCCAGCTGCCGGGCGTGGCGCTGGTCCGGGGGGGCTCGTTCGGCGCCATCACGTCGCTCTTCCTGCGGGGTGGCGAGTCGGACTACGTGCAGGTGCTGATCGACGGGGTGCGCATGAACGAGCCCGGCGGCGCCTTCGACTTCGCCTCGCTCACCACCGACAACGTGGAACGCATCGAGGTCGTGCGCGGGCCCGCCTCCGCGCTCTACGGCTCCGACGCGGTGAGCGGGGTCATCCAGATCTTCACCCGGCGCGGAAGCGGCCGGCCCCGGGGAGACCTGTCGTTCCAGGGAGGCAGCTACGGCACCCGGCGCTGGCAGGGTGGGCTCTCGGGAGGGACGAGTTCGCTTTCCTACGCCATCTCCGTCGGGAGGAACGAGACCGACGGCATCCTCGCGTTCAACAACCAGTTCCGCCATGCCACGGCCACGGGCCGGGTCCAGGGGCAGCTCGATGAGGCGACCGACGCTTCGGTTTCGGTACGCTACGAGGATCGGCGCTTCCACTACCCTACCGACGGCTCCGGAAACCTGGTGGACGAGAACGCCCACAGCTTCGGCGACGCGCTGTCGGTCAACGTCGATGCAGGCCGACGCTGGAACGACGCCTTCGAAACCCGGTTCCGAGTCAACGTCCATGAGTCGGACTCGGGCACCGACGACGCTCCGGACGGTCCGGCCGACACGCTCGGCTTCCACGGCTTCAAGAGCCTCACCGACCTGCGCCGGACGACGGTCGGAGGGCGCGCGATCTGGAGGCCCGGCGAGGGAACCTCGGTCGCCACGGGCTACGAACTGGAGCAGCAGTCGGTGCGCGACTTCAGCGAATCGCTCTCCCAGTACGGCCCGAGTTCGGCCAACTCCCGCAACGAGCGCGGAAACCGGGCCTTCTACGCGCAACTGTCGGAGTTTCGCGGGCCCGCGGCGCTGAATGCCGGGGTGCGCCTCGAGGACAACGAGCGCTTCGGCTCGGCGATGACCTGGCGGGCTGGCGCTGCGTGGCGGGCCGCTTCTTCGGGCACGCGCGTGCGGGTGTCGGCGGGGACCGGGATCAAGGAACCCACCTTCTACGAGACGTACGCCACCGGCTTCGCGACCGGCAATCCGGATCTCGAACCGGAGCAATCGACCAGCTACGAGGCGGGGCTGGACCAGGAGCTGGGGGGCATCGCCCGGCTCTCGCTCACCGGATTCCGCCAGAACTACCGCAACCTCATTCAGTACACCTTCTCGCCGCCCGCGCCGGGAGGCCCCAGCTACCACAACGTGGCGAGGGCGCGCAGCCGCGGGCTGGAGGCGGAGGCGTCGGTTGCCGCCAGCCGGGTTCGGCTGTCGAGCTTCTACACGTGCCTGAACACGGAAGTGGAGGACTCGGGCTTCGACGAGGGCCCGTCGGCGACGTTCGTGGAGGGCGAGCCGCTGCTGCGCCGGCCAAGGCACATCATCGGGGCGAGCGCCTTCGCCCAGGTCGCGAGCGGGATCGGGCTGGACGCGAGCGTGCGGCGCACGGGAGAGCGCAGCGACCGCGACTTCAGCGCCTGGCCGGCCAATCCGGTGACGCTGTCCGCCTACACGCTTGTGGACCTGGCGGCGAGCTTCGAGATGGGCTCGGGCGCGGGACGGCCGAGTATGCGGCTGACCGTGCGCATGGAAAACCTGCTGGACCAGGCATACCATGAGGTGTGGGGATTCGCCGCGCCCGGGCGGGCCGTCTACGTTGGCGGCAGCTTGGCGCTGGGTGGCCGAGAAGGATAGGACCGAGAACAGCAAACAGGGAGGAATCGAGATGAAACCGCGGTTTTCCGTGATCGTGGCGGTGTTCGCCGTGGCCGTCTGCGTGCGGCTGGCGCCGTACCTGCTGGCGCAGTTCGGGATGTCGATCGACCCGGAGCGGACCACCTATCCGTGGAACTTCTCGCCGATGCTGCCGCTCTGCCTGTTCGGGGGAGCGTTCTTCGCGCGCGCGGGGACGGCGTACCTACTCCCGTTCGCCGCGTGGCTGCTGGGCGATCTGGGGATCCTGGCGCTGACCGGCCGGGTCGACTGGGCGTTCTACCCCGACCAGCCGCTGGTCTACCTGTCGCTCGCGCTGGTGGCGACCACGGGATTCGCCCTGCGCGGCGAGACCTCGTGGACGAGGGTAGCGGGCGCCGGGCTGGCGTCTTCGGTCGGGTTCTTCCTGATCACCAACTTCGGCGTGTGGGCCTTCGGCGACGGACTGCTCTACCCGAAGACGCTCTCCGGGCTGGTGGACTGCTACGTGCGCGCGATTCCCTTCTTCCGCAACACCCTGATCAGCATGGCGGTCTTCCTGCCGCTCCTGTTCAGCCGCGTCGCCCTGAGGAATCCGGCGCCGATCCCGCTGTACCGGCTCGTATCAAGCCGCACTTAGCACGGACTGCCGGAACCGGCATGCCCCACCGCATCGTCTCGCTCATCGCGAGCGCGACCGAGATCGTGTGCGCGCTGGGCTTCGAGCGCGAGCTCGTGGGCCGGTCGCACGAGTGCGACCATCCGCCCGGCGTCGCACGGCTGCCCACCTGCTCGAGCTCGAAGGTGAAGGTGGAGGCCTACAGCCGGGCCATCGACGACCAGGTGCAGGCGATCGTCCGCGACGGCCTGTCGGTGTACAGTGTCGACCCGGTCCTGCTCGACCGGCTGGCGCCCACCGTCATCGTCACCCAGACCCAGTGCGAGGTGTGCGCGGTGAGCCTGCGGGACGTGGAGCGCGCGGTGTGCGACCTGGTGCGCTCGCAACCGGCGATCGTGTCGCTCGAGCCGATGGCGCTGGGCGACGTCTGGAGCGACATCCGGGCGGTCGCGGCCGCGCTCGGGGAACCGGCGCGCGGCGACGGGCTGGTGGCGCGCCTGACGGGCCGGCTCGAGGTACTCCGCCACGCCACGCGTGCGCTGCGGCGGCCCTCCATAGCCTGCATCGAGTGGATCGACCCGCTCATGATGGCAGGCAACTGGGTGCCGGAGCTGGTGGAGTGCGCCGGCGGGGTGGACCCGCTCGGGGAGGCCGGGGCGCACTCCGGCTATCGGGACATCGATGAGCTCGTCGCCGCCGACCCCGACGTGATCGCGGTCATGCCCTGCGGGTTCGACATCGAGCGCGCCGAGCGGGAGATGCCCGCGCTGGCCGCCCGGCCGGAATGGCACAGGCTCTCCGCCGTGCGCGAGGGCCGGGTGGTGATCACGGACGGCAACCAGTACTTCAACCGGCCGGGGCCGCGCGTGGTGGAGTCGGCCGAGATCCTGGCGGAGTGCCTTCACCCGGGTCGCTTCGACTTCGGGCACCGCGGGCGCGGATGGAGGAGCTGGGAGCCGAGCGGTTCCCACGCGTGACTGGGACGGGTGCAGCCGTGATCATTGAGCACGGCTCGCGACCCGGACCGCGCTATCCGTCTTCGACCGCTCCCTTTACCGTTGCATCCGCCAAGTCGAACATCCGTTTCAGGATGTGCTTGCGCCGCAGCCGGAGCTCCTCGACCATCTTCCAGAGAGCCTGGGCGGCCTCCTTCAGCGCCGCCTCCCGGACCTCGTCGGAGAGTGTCGAGTCGTGGCGAAACTCGTACTTTTCCACGGCGAACTCGGCGATTTCGAGAATGTTCTCCCCGACGATGTTCTGGTCAAACGCTTTCTTCAGGGTAATCGTCCTCTCGCTGCCATCGGTCATGGTTTGCTCCTGCGGAGAAGGTGGGTATGGGGGAGGGGCATGTGAGCGACCAGCGCGATCAGGATCCCATGGCCGCAATCGCGCTCTCGGGGTCCTCGTGCACCATGATGAGCTTGTCGAAGCCGCTCACAGCCACGATCTCCCGGTTGACATCGGACAGCGAACACATCGCCAACGCCTGTCCGGTACTGCGGAGTCGCTTTGCGAGCACCAGGCAGACGCGAAGCCCGGCGCTGCTGATGTACGATACCCGCTCGAAGCCGGGGTCATTCCTCGCAAGTCATGTTGAGACACCGACTTGGCGACACACTTGAGGTCCGTGTGTCACTTGGTGTGTCCGAAGATCGCA
>JAPPMM010000060.1 GCA_028819075.1 Gammaproteobacteria bacterium | reverse complement strand
GCCCGCTCGACCGGTTCTCCAGAACGCTTGCGTCACGGGGGCGTCCATAGATGTTAACGCTTCACGAAAACCTCTGGCCGGGGGAATGCCCCCGGACCCCCGAACAACATGTCCGCCCGCCACAAGGAGGCCGCCGGGCATGGTCCGTCCCCGGAAGCCCGAGGCCGAACGCAGGAGCCGCACGATCGGCGTGCGCGCGGGACCAGACCGGCGGACTGGCCTCCCCAACTCGCTCCGGCTCCGCGCCCGGTGGTCCTCCCGGCCTCCGGGGCGGGCGGAGTCCGTCCCCCCGACCGGGACGTTTGGATGGGATCCGTTCCGCCCTTCTCCCGCCTGTGTGGCGATGTCCGGGGTGGACTCGCGCGGCCGGTGGAACGCAGGAATCGGGCTCGCCGACAGTCCGGCGGGGGCTGTTTCGCCGGGTGGACGCATGGCGGGCGGCCAGTGCGGACGTGACGCCGGAGTCGTCCTGCAAGTTATCATGTGAAGCGGCAGGACTTGGCCAGACTTCGCGCGAGGAGAAGAGAATGACCAAAGCCGACCTCGTTCAGCAGGTCGCCGATGCGCTCGGACGGCAGGTCACCAAGAAGGCATGCGGGCTGGTGGTCGACGCCTTCCTCGACGCCGTGAAGGTAGCGCTCGCCCGCGGCGATGGCATCGAGCTCCGGGGCTTCGGCACCTTCAAGGTGCGGCACCGCGAGGCCCGCAAGGCTCGCAACCCCAGGACCGGAGAGGCGGTCGAGGTCGCGGCCTGCGATGTGCCGGTCTTCCAACCGTCGAAGCTCCTCCGCAGCCGGGTGAACCGAGCTTCCGGCGTGTCCGGGGCGTAAGAGCTCCTGGAGGCCGTTCACGAGCCATAGCCTCGCCGCCGGGGCCGCGACGCGGCACGCGGTTCCCACCGCCACCAGGCGCAAAGGTTGGCGCGGGGCGACCGCCGCCGCCGTGTGGCCGACAGCGTCCAGATCCGACAGCGTGAGGCCTACAGAGCGCGCCTTGGCGTACCACTCCGCACACTTCGTTCGCTGGAGAGCGGGTCTTCACCCACACGGCGCGTCCGGCACTCATGACGCGCCGTTGGCGTAGGGGGGGTCACAGGGGGCACAGCCCGCCGCCAGCCTCCGCAGGGGACGCACGGAGTGTGGCCCCACGGAGTACTCTGCTTGGCCACCTTAGCGTGGATTCAAGCCAGCCCCGCGGACGCCCGCGAAAACGCTCCATCGTGCCGAGGATCGGTCGGCTAGTATTCCTGGGCGGCGGCCTCGGTCCGGAGGACTTCGTTGAACGTCTGGACGGTCTTGGCCAGGAGATCGAGCACCTCCGGGCTTAGGCTCATGCCGTCATCGGCGTCGCTCTCGAGCCTTTTCATGATCTCGATATTGTCGAAAAAACGCTCGGGGTCCCCCTCGGAACACACGATCGCGCTGACGCACAGGGCGATGAGGCGGGCCGTCTTGAGGATTATGACCCTTTCGGCCGGGGTGAGGGCGATGGACTGGTCGCTCATGTTCGTGGACTCCCTTCGGTGGGCCGCGAGGGGGGGGCGAGCTCTTGGGCGGCAACAAGATGGCCGGGCCCGCTTCCCCGCACAAGGGATCCGCGGTGCTCGCAGGTTGGACGCAAACACGGGCAAATGCCTGCTCTTGAATAGTCAATAGCGAGGCCGCCGCCGTGGCCATCACGCCGGTCACGGTCGAGCCGATCCGGCTCATGGCTCGCGTGCTCTGGCGATGCGTCGGCCTTCTAGGGGGCGCGCAGGCGCGCGACCCGCTCCTGCGGTGAACGCGCGCCCGCTGGGCAGCTGCCATCGCTGCCCGGCGAGTGAGGAGCCGGTCGCAATGGCGTCGCATGCGGGATTGTCATCCACGGTGCCGTTGGTCGGCCGACCGCTCCATCATCCCGTCGATTCGCTGTCTCTTCGCTCCATTGCACTTCGTGGGTCTGGACGGCCCGAGGCAACTCCAAATATAATCGCGTAACACGGGAAGGGCCCACGGAAGCCCACGACGAGGAGGCGACGAGCCGGGATGTCGAGACCACGGTTGGTGGCTGTGGCTGCAGCGGCGTTGGTGGCTGCGGCGGTGGCTGTGCTGGTATTGGTCCCCGAGTCGGGGCCGCGACCATTTGAGCCGGGAGAGTGGCGGGTCGGAGCATCCACGGACGTGGTGGGCCGCGCCACCTTGACTGCGGCGACCGCTGCGGAGCGGGTGGATGGGTACGGTACCCCACCGCTGCTGGGGATACGCTGTCGCGACGGCGAGACTGTCCTCGTCCAGATGGAGACCCGCGACACGCCGGAGGACGTATGGTCCGGCGGCGCCTACGGACTGGAGACGGCCCAAGTGCGCTTCGACGACGGACCCGTGGAAGACGCGGCGTTCAGCATTCGCACCGACGACGAAGACGACTCCCAGCTTGCCTCAGTGTACGGAGACGAGGCTATCTGGCTAGTCCGCGAGATGACGCGCAGCGACCGCGTGGGGGTGCTGCTGGGCGGCAGGGGGGCGGTTTTCAGCCTGCGGGGTGGCCAGCAGTATGCGCGCCGAATTCTCGAGGTATGCGGGGTGACGGTAGAGGGTGGCTAGATAACGGGGGAGGCCCCTCCCGTGGGTGTTCCTCGCGTTAGCGGTCGGCCTTAAGGTAGTCCGCCCAGGTGGCGTCGCCGCCCGAATAAAGGTGGGTGCGCCGGTACGCGGCTTCGATGTTGTTCTTCACCACATGCGCCAGCGCCGTGTCAACCACCTCCCCGGGATGGTCGGGTCTCATCCGCCGCCCAGTCCCGGAAACTCGACGAGAACCCGTGCGCCAGCGCCGCGACCCGTGCGTCCTGCGTGAGCGGCTCGGGCTCGGCTTGCGCCTCGCCCTCCATCTTCGAGCCGATGAAACCAGCGGCGACCTTCGTCCGCCTAGCGCTTGGGCCGAGCCCAATCGCGGTGCTTCAGCGACCGGGTGAGCCTGCGCCCGTTCTCTCGCCACTCGATCTGGTACATGCCGGTCTTCGGATCAGGGAACACCCTGACCTGGTTCCGGCCCCATTCACCGGCACCGTAAGAGCGCCGAACTTCGTCTCGTTCGTGCCATCATTCGATTCCTCTCGATTGATGGACTACACGACCTGCGCGAACGAGACTTCGCGGAAGCCATCTCCGCCAACCGGTCGCCGCCCGCGCAGTCCGGGACGCGTGCTTTACAGGTCCCGGAACGCGCGCCAATATCGTGGCGGAATCCCGAACTGCATCGAAATACGGGGAGGTTCCCCATGCAACGGCGCACGATCTCCGACGCGGTCCGCGGTGAGATCATTACACGTGCTTGGGAGGGCGAGACGTTCGCGCGCATCGCTCGCGATCTCGGCGTGCCGCCGTACCAGGTTGGAAGGATCGCGATGCGCGAGGGCGGCTTCCCCACCAGAGCCGAGCTGATCCGATTGCAGGGCGATGCGATCTGCGCGGCCTACCAGGAGAGCGGCAGCATGGCGGAGGTTGCGAAGCGGTTCGCGCTTTCGGAACAGGCCGTCTCGAACACGCTGCACGCGCGCGGAACTCGGAGGCGAAAGCCGAGGCGAAGGTAGCGGGTCCCAAGCCTGGCGAGAACCGTGCTTGCAGCATGGCTCGTTGCCGATCCGGAAGTGTACATCGACATCAGGGTCGTTATGCACGGGAAACGCGCTCGGACGCGTGACACGACGACGATGCCGCAAGTGGCTGGTGGCCTTGGGGGTTATGAGGAAGCATGGCGATGAACAGCTACGTGCTGACGGTGACACTGGCGGCCCTTCTCCCCACCGGGGTTTCCGGCCAAGACGACGTGGCGGACAGGGTACGTCGTACAGTGGAGATCCTGGAGCTGGTCGAACTCGCGAAGACGGATCGGGAAGCGGCCATGTTGGTTTTCTCCGGCGCGCACCAGGCGGCGGCGCGGATCGTGGAGGACCCGAGCAACTGGCGAGCGTTGCCGGATGAGTTGGACATGTACTTCGACTACAGCCGCGACATCATCGCAGGCGAGTTCGGGCCGGTGCCCGATGCAACGCGCGACTTGATCGCCGAAGCGTTCGTACTCGTCGCCATCGAGGATGCCGATAGGTGGTGGTGGTACGACCGCGTGGCTGAAGCGGGCGAGGCGGGATTCGAGCGCGTCGACCAAGCTCTGTTCCATATCTACACCGCTCTGCGTGAGCGCAATCCCAGACGGGCAAGCATCGTTATCAACGGGTATGCGGACCGTCCGCCGGAGCGCGCACTGCCGTACCTGTCCCGACTCGTCGCCCAGCAAGACGACGACGTGGCCGCGATGACGGCGATTGAGATCATGGCGCGGGCCGGAGAGGAAGGCGCTGACGCCATCATGGCGCTTGAGCGCGCTGGAACCGTGAACGATTGGGTCTGGCACGCCATCCGCTGGGGCACGCATGGAACGAACGAGGTTTGTCCGCATGTGCCCGATTTCACGCCCTGCGTACACAACGTCATCCTTGGGAACCCTATTGGAACCATGCAGATCAGTTGCCGCGACCTGCACCGGATCCGTGAAGCCTTCCCG
The DNA here is from genome assembly GCA_028819075.1 of Gammaproteobacteria bacterium. Lineage (NCBI taxonomy): Bacteria > Pseudomonadati > Pseudomonadota > Gammaproteobacteria > Gammaproteobacteria bacterium. The sequence continues at coordinate 7,745 of JAPPMM010000060.1, read as the reverse complement.
CCCGAGGAATACGAGGAGATGGTGCGAAGCCTGTGTAACAGCTGCCGCGACCTACCTCGGATCCGTGGAGTTTTCCCGCCCGAGGAATACCAAGAGATGGTGCGAAGGCTGTGTAACCGCCGATGACGATCAGGGGATCGGCGCCCCGGTCAGAGCGCCCTCCTCTCCGGACAGCAAGTCAGACGCCGGCCCCGGCTGGGACACCGCGACCGCCGCTCCGTTCGTGGCGGGACCGGCACCGGAGGCTCTGGGAGGCGCTGAGGGAGGATGGCCTGTCGGTTGAGGCCGGGCACCATCCTCGGCATGGACGACGAGGCGGTTGCGGAAATGGGCGGCTTTCAGGCCTGCCTCCGCCGGATCGCCGAGATGCGGGAACTGCTCCGGTCGGCACGTCCCGAAGGCATGATCGACGGCCATTCGGTGTGGCGTTCGAGCCGCCTTTCGGGAGTCCGGATTTGAGCGCCGTTCGGGGGAGCCCGTTGCCGATCCGGAGGTGTGAAAACGACATCGGGGTGCTTGTGCAGGGAAATCGCGCCGAAGCGTGCGGAACGCGGGTTCCGCAAGTCGCCGGACGGCTTGGGGTTGGGCCACGGCCCGCGGATCGCCGGTGCCGATCCGGGTCTACGGGCCGTGGACGGGAGCGACCCCGGTGTTCGGCATGCCTCACACGGCCACGGCGGCGGTTGGGATGTGCACGGCCATCCCACCCTCGCCTGGGGTCGCTCCCGGTCCAGCAATCCCTTGCGGGAAGGCTCGTCGAGGGCCGAGACGACCACTGTCACTCCCGTGAGTGCGGTCAGGAACTTCTTCCGCCTTCCGTCCGGGGTCGGGAGGGGGACTCGACCACGGAGGAAGGGACGGGCGGAGTCCGTCCCGGAGGCCGAGGGACCGGCGCCGAAGCGGTGGCAACGCCGGTCACGCTGTCCGCCGGTCACTCCGCGGACTCACCCGAAGCCCGATGGCCTCGACCGGCGGTGACTCCAGTTGCTCGCCGGGTTTTCCTTTTGGGATGAGCCAACAAGTGATACGACGGGAAGCTCGCAAGCAACCGACGTCGTCAAAGCTCTAGAGCCACGATGAGCATGCTGATCACAACGAGGCTAAGGCAGACCACATGCAGTCGGGAGAACGGTCGGCCCGGGATTTCCCGCCCTCGCCACCGATGGTACAGGATCCGTCCCAGCCGGATGCTCGCGACACCACCTACAAGCGCAGCGAAGAACTGCAGGTCAATGGTCATAGCCCATCTCCGTAATCCATCGTCGTATCCGCTCCTGGTTCAGTAAGCCTCCGAAGAACCCGGCGAGCGCCGCGAACCCCGGTAACACGAGGAGGCAAGACCGCGTACCGATTCGGCCGAGGCGGGCTTCGGTCAGCCAACGAAACGACGCCACGAGTCCGATCAAAGCAAAAAGGTAGATCGCAACTCCTTAGCCTTCAACGCGCCAACGCACCAACGCGCAAGAAGCCCCACATGCCCGAGTCCAAGCTATCGTCCCGATGGTCGCCCATCATGCAGAAGTGGTCGGGCGGGAATGACGATCGGTCTCTGGATTTCGCGCGTCGAGGCGTAGTCCTCCGGATCCTGAAGCAAGTGGTATCGTTCATCGAGTTCGGTGGGTCGATGAACCGGCGCTTCCATCGCGGCGAAACCGTCGCCGACGATCTTGCGCGGATCGGCGCGTGCATTTCCGGGGGATCGAAAGGGGGGCGGAGCACCCCTCGCCAGCCCCGGTGTATGACACTGGGTAGGCGGAACACAAGAGGTTTGAATCACGGCAGGGAATCATCTAAAGTCATACAGGACTGCATGATCCGCCATGTCCTGCCGCCGGGTTGAATCTTGCTGGACCGTGCCAAATGACCGGGAAACCGCTACCGAATGGCGGGAAAGCCCTAGGAACGGCGAACCGACCTCTTCGGCATGGTCACCACCAAATCACTATGGCCGCCGCGAGGCCGCCCTCATGCCGCCTTCGGGGCGCGCCGATGTCTTGCGGTCCGCCAGTGGACGAAGAGGTGAGTCGCGAGTCTCGGCAACTTCGTCCGTCGCATACGAGCGGATGAGGGCGGCACGTACGACCGGGCCATGGTAAACGCCGTTTCTGGTAAGTCTTTCGGCAAGTGGCCGAAGTTCATGTCCCCCACGCTTCCACAGCTATTGCCTAGGGTTGATCCGTGGCGGTGGTCGTCAAGCCGTCGAATGCCGGTCCCCAAGCACCTCCCCGAGAGCTCGACCGCATCTGAGCAGTTCGGCTTGTGCTGCTCGTCCGCCGAGCTTGACCTTCCGGCGCCGGAGTCGCTTGAGTTCCGCTCGACGCACTCCTTTCGCGTGCCCGATTACCGGCACGAGTTCCCAATCGGCACGGCCAGATACCCATCTCGACAGCCGTAGAGCCTCTACACCTCCTTGAAGTTGATCGACCGCATGTTCGCCGTTGAACCTCCCGCCCTTTAGTTCAATTGGCACGATACACGCCGAGGGTCCTTCGGCAACGAGCAGGTAGTCGCACCGTTTGCGGTCTTCCGAGATCCGCATTCTTTCGCAATCGAGATCGATGACCAAGCGGTCTCGCGGTACGCCGCCCAGCTTCAGTGAGCAATTCCCTTTTCTGCATTTCGTCGCGAAGCATGCCTCATGGACACTTTGCCGGACATGCCGCAGGATACCGTTCATTCTCCCCGGTCATCCGGAGAGCACCGGAAGATCCGCGCACTCTCGTTGTAAAGCGCCTCGCTCACGGCGTCATGGTCCGCTGGATAGAGGCCAGTCTCCGGGTCTAGTTCCAATCCATCCACGAAGGAGCCATCTCCCTCCCCTTTTGATCGGAACAACCACACGCCAACGTGGGCGGGTGGTATCGCCACATCCGGGTCCGCGATCCCAGTTCGCCTTTCTTGTGGCGTGCTGGATAGCTTGACGCGATTGGCCACCTGCTCAAGGAACCACTCACTATGCGTCGTCACGACAACTCTGAATCCGGAAAGCACCCACCGGATGACCTCCCGGGCCAGCACGGCCTGCATCCCGGGATGCAGGTGCGCCTCCGGCTCATCGATGATCAGCAGATCACCTGGACGCACTATGTGGCGTAAAAAGACCACGACAGAAGCCAACTCCGATACCATCGACGATGTTCGCATTAACGGCATGTCCTGCCGCCAGCCCGACGGACGAAACCTTACATGCGGGTATCGGGAATCCGAGACTGCCACCCGAACCTCACCCCCCAGAATGCTGTTCTCCAACCGCTTCGCGAGCTGGACGTTTAGCGGATTCAGGTCGCTCGCAGTCGCGGTCAAGCGATTGAGTTGGTCCAGGAAATCAGCCGACACGCCGGAAAGAAGGGCATCTGCCCCGTCGGTCCCCGAAGTGGCCCTGTGGAGCAGCGAACTCACCAAGATGTCCCGACTGTGGGACATGCCTGCCCGGTTACCGGGCAGATAACGTGGTCTACCAGCAGTCAGAGGCCGCCAAATCCAACCCCGTACAGCGTCGGTCAGCTGATGAAGAAGACGGAGTGCGTAGCCGATCTGATCCCCTCCAACTGCGGGCGGCAGCGTGGGGTGCGAAGGCCACTCTTCCCCCAACTGCAAGACGCTTGGGTGCAGCGACCGCGTCTTTAGCGCGGCGTCGAGTTGGTCGATCGGCAGCGTGGGCGAGCCATGGACACGACCGACGGCCTGAACACCTTCGGCATTCATCTGTAAGTCGTAAACGAGCTTGCCACCTCCTCCTGGGCGCGGCAACTCAACATGGACACTGCTAGCCTGCACGTCCGACTGCCTAACGAGTTGGCGGACTCGATTCACGCCGAAGCATCGACGCAGCTCAACGTCCAAGCTTCGCTCAACTCCCGGTATCGACTCCAAGCATGATCGCACGTGCGATTCGATCTGTGGCGGGAAACCAAGGAGAGTTGCCGCTTCACCTTGGATCCCAGCAACCCTCTTGGCCCAGTCTCCGATTTCCCTCAAATCGGATACGTGTGGTGTACGGTCATCGCGATCCGCTAGGTCGCTGGAACCAACTAGATTCCTGAAGCTCTGATGGAGACAGTAGATCAGAGTCGCCAGATACGACTTGCCCGTGTTGCTCGGCCCGACAAAGACCGTCAACGGTTGGAGCGTCACGCCGGCTTTAGTGATTGGACCGAAGTCGGCTACCGTTAGCCCGTAGTCGCACTCCTGCGCGGTTCGGAGGCCAGAGACGCTCACGCCATGGTCTCCGAAGTCGCATCCGCCAAGATCTCCTGCCGCGCCTCGTCGAAGCGGGCCTGGCAGTAGTGCGTAGCGACGAGCAATCCTTCATCGCCGATCTCGCCACGGCGGTGGATCTCTTCGGCGGTGCGCAACTGCTGCGCGCGAATACCGTCGATCCGGTGGAGTAGTCTTGTCTTCTCGATACCCGGCATGCTGGAGCAGTGCTCCACTTGCTTCTGCCGCAGCAGCTTGCCTAGCTCTACCCCCGTATCCACTCCTTTCAACTGGTCGAGCCACTTCCGTACAAGATCCGGCGGGAACACGGCGCTTTGAAATGCGGCCGACATATCCCCAAGCCAATGCGCCAAGTCACGTTTCGCGTCCAAAAGCCTCAGCGCATGGTCGAGCGTCACCTCCATCGGATCGAACTCTTCGGGCACGGTGACGTGCTCTCGCCGGTGCGACACGAACGGCCCGAACCGCCCTTCAGTCTGCACCGTAACGACAGCTCCCGTCTCCGGGTGAGGCCCCAACTCGCGCAACGCAAACCGCCCGAGGAGCTCTAAGGCTTGTTGCAGACCCACATCGTCAGGCTCTAAGCCTTCCGGCAAGTCCACAATCTTGACCCTTGGTCCGCCGCGCCTTCGTTCGCCGAGTTGCACGAAGGGTCCGAAGTTACCATCCTTGACATACACATGCTGGCCGCTCTCTGGATCTCGGCCCAAAGGACGATCCTGCTCCATCCGTCTGTTGACAAGTTGACTCGCTTCTTGAAGTGTCAGTGAGTTTGGGTCCAAGCGCGATGGCACGCCGATTCGAACAATACTGCCTGACCCACCGGCCGGTATGGATCGACCCAATTGCAGGTAGGGGCCATACGGCCCAAACTTCAAGAAGATCGGTCGGCCGGACTTGGGGTCGATACCCCACGGCTGCTGACTCACCAGCTTGTCGTCAATCAGTTTGAGAGCCTGGTCCAAGGCGATGTCCCTTGGATCGGCGCGCATGCTACTCGACCGGTAGACGCTACCGGGTTCGGACGGTCCATTTAGCGTGACGACGCTCTCGACGGATCGCGGCATGCGGTAGATCGCTCTCTCCGGGTCGGATGGCCCGTACTCCACCCGATCCGGCAACTCGATTCGCAAGGCCCGCTTTGGGCGTGGGTCCGATCGCCGGCCCAACTGAATGAACACTCGGCCATTCGGTCCGACCTTGACGAAGACCGGATCGCCAGTTTGCGAATGGCGACCGAGGCGTCTCGAGTCTCGGGCCGAATCCACGATCTCGGCAATCGCGGTAGCTACGTCGGACGAACCGAGGACACCACGGTACAGCTTCTTCGTGACCTTGCCGATGTCTACCTCGTCACGACCGTGTTCAAGCCAGCGCTGAGCAAGTCGGAGCTTTGCTGCGTTGAAATCGCATTTGAGTTGATCCGCATAGCAAGAAAGGGCGGTGCGGTCAATCGCATCGAGTTCGTGAAGAGTCCTGAGAAAATCGGCTTGGAGCCGGTAGGCAGCACTGATCGTCGACACGACGTTGGCGGCGGCAAGGCGTGACGAGGCAATGAGTTCAAAGCACTCGTCGACAAGTGAGATCGTGTCTCCAAGGAGGTTCTTCGCTCCTTCTGATCGCTCTGCGGTAGCGTCATCGGCAGACGAAATCTCACCAATCTCGGGCGTCCCAATCGCTTGTTCAGCGGTACGCTCGGAGGAATCCTGCCCGATGCGAACCGTGAGGCTTCCGGTCACACTCACGCCCGGTCTGTGGTGCCCCTCTTTGATCGTCGCAATCAGATCGGCGACCCGGTACCCGTGTTGCTCGCACAGTTCCTTCACGGACGAGAAGGTAGGCAGAGCTGCCAACGATCCGAGAGGCGTGGGATCTCGCCATCCTCGGGGCAGGTCCCACTGCGATTCGCTCGGGCTGCTCACATCACACCTCTTCGCATGTAGTGTCCCGCGAAGGCCCGTCGGCAGTCGGGCTTCAGGACATCGCCGCACCATTCTGTCGCCCCAAAGCTACGCTTGAGTAGGGCCGTGGTCCAGCGCTGCACGGGCCTCATGCCCAGGAAACGGCGCACGATTCCGTTGGGTCAAGCGACAGTGCCTAGCCGCGATTCTAGGGCGGGTGAGCACGGCGATTCAGGCCGATACGGCCCACTGAATCGGAGCGTTGAGGCTGCGACGGGCGATTTCGTCTCCGTTCACCTGACCCCGGAAGAGCGCTCCATGGGGGGCGTTTCGACGAGCCGCTGGCGGCGGCGTCCGATGGCTCCGACACGTTCTGAAACAACCTGACACGTTCTGACACAATGAGGCGTTTCCGCCCGGTTGACTTCCCTGCGGGCTGTCCTTCAGCGTCCAAGCATGGAGACGCCGAAAACACCAGTTCGACACGCGGGTCTGCACATCCCCGATGGACACCTCCGCACCGTCTGCTACGGCAGTCGCGGTGAAGCTCCCGATCCGAACCGTGCGGACGGTCCGGACCCCGGAAGCTCTTGGCATGGGCCGGGATCGGCCTGGCCGCCTTCGGTTCCGACGGCTGGATTGAAACCCGTGGCGAATGAGACTCGTAAGATACGGCCCTTCGGGTCACCGAAGGGTGAAGGGCGGCACGCCCAAGCATCGAAGCGAAGAGCCGGAGGAGTCGCAGTAGTCAGGTTGATCCAACCCAAGGCGGAACCGGTGCCCATGCCCAGCGACATGGGCGCTGGAGAGATCGTTCGCCGCTCCGGCTTCCGGAGTGCATGGACGGCGCGGCACCGCTGGCCTTCGTCCGACCGCCAGCCCCGCTTCGTGAGGTCCGTCTGAACGGGTTCCCCGGAGCGCTCGCGGAGGTGCCCCGCCACCGCATCGACTCGTTGCCCCGTGGCAACGTGGGAAACGGCCTGTTTCCCACTCGCTTGCGTGCCTTGCCGACACCGTTGTTTGGCTTGACCTGCGTGTCGGTGGTGACGGAGCAGTTCGAGGTCTCGCCGAGGAGCGTCCCCCGGTGTCGGTGCGTTCCCAATCATAGCGGTTCCCCGAGCCAAAAGGGCTCGGAATCGAGGAACCGACGATGATCGCCCACCTCAAGGGACGCGACCGGGCGCTTGAACCCTTCGGCCTGACCGGCCGCCGGGCCGAGTGGATCGCGCTGGCGAGCCTTCACGGCGGCGTGTTCACCCGCGCCCAGCTTTCGGACTGGCTCGGGGCCAGCCGCTTCAAGGTGCTTCGGCTCGTGCAGGCCCTGAAGGACCGAAGGGTGTTGGCCGAGGAGACGGTCGGGGGCCTGAAGGTCTGCCGGGTCTGCGCGCGCGGCGTTTACCGCGCGCTCGGCGCGGAGGATGTCCGGTTTCGGAGGATCACCTCGACCGAGGTAGTCGTTCGCCGCCTGCTCTCGTTCGACTACGTCATCGAGCATCCGGGCTTGCCCTGGCTGCCGACCGAGTCGGAGAAGGTGGCCGCGTTCGAGGCGCTCGGCATCGACCGCTCCCTGATGCCCGTCCGGGTCTACCGGGGCGCGGCCGGGGGCGCGCGGCGCTACTTCCCGCG